>JBDHDN010000025.1:0-20070 GCA_039591485.1 Gemmatimonadota bacterium | reverse complement strand
TAGAGGGGCAGCTCGGGATCCACGGTGAGGACCTGCCACACCTCGGTACCGGTGGCCCGGTCGAGGGCGATCAGCCGGCCGTCCCAGGTGGCCGCGTAGACCTTGTCTCCCCAGAGACCGATGCCACGGTTGTGCTCCCAGCCCGCACGAATGCGCGTGGCGTGCTGTGCCACCTGCGGATCGTACTCCCAGAGGAGCTGGCCCGTGGCCCCGTCCACCGCGCGAACCCGGTTCATGCTCCCGACGAAGTAGACGATGCCGTCGGCGACCAGCGGGGTGGAGACCAGCCCCCGATCATCCGGGAGGTCCAGGTACCAGTCGACGCCCAGACCGGCCACATTGGAGGCGTTGATCTGGTCGAGAGGGCTGAAACGCTGCTCGCTGTAGGTCCGCCCGTAGGCGAGCCAGTCCTGATCTTCCGACTCGTTCGCAAGGGCCGCATCGTCGATGACGCGCAGGGTTTCGGGGGACGCGCAGGCTACGAGCGCCACCATCGTCTCGAGGAGAACGAGGGCGCACAACGCCGCGCGGGGAGTGAGAACTCTCACGTAGTGCCTCCAGCTGCCGCGGTTGGTCGAGGGCGAAACATGTCTGGCAGGCTGTAAGTATTTCGGGTGTCCCGCGAAGGGCGCAAGCACCGATGGAGCGGAGACCGTCCTCGGCGGTGTACGCGGATTCGAAACGAGTTCCCGGCATGGCGTCAGGCTGGTCAGGCGCGAGCTGGCTGTGCGTTCGTGTGTTTGCGTTGCGCCTGGTGGCGCAACGGGCATTCACGCCAACTCAGCGTTGGTCGACGGTAGTCGACTGGTGCTAGCCGTCGGTTCTCTCATGGTATGCCTCGCGCTGCCGGATCTAGGGATGGAGTGGTCTACGCGAACGGATGAGGCAACATGCTTCGGAGTGTATCACGCCCGAGCTCATCAGTGCTTCGTTTCACATGGTGAGTTGGAAGTGGCTGGTGTTTCGTACGGCGGCGGCATATTGTGGCGTTTCAGCGGTGCCGACATCTTCACGAATGGGTTCGAGTTGTCTCATCATCACGTGGATGTGATCGACTGGAATGACAATAGGTACCGTATCGACCTGGCAACGGGGAAAGGGAACACACTGGCCATCTGACAAGCGGATGGTCCCGCCGAGCGTACCGTTCCAAAGAATCCCGTAGGAGTGAGTGCCTGGTATTGACACGAGGACGGATACCCGTAAGCGGGCTTGCATGAACCGATCGCTCGCAGATCTTGCGCTGATCGTTAGGCAGCCTAGAAAGCACGAGGTCAGAATGAGATTGCTTGTTTTTGGCTCAACCGGTGGTACAGGACGAGAGCTGCTGATGCAAGCTCTCGACCAGGGCCACACCGTGACCGCATATGCCCGCGACCCGGCTAAGATCGAGGACATACAGCACTCGCGCTTCGCCATTGTTCGTGGCGATGTGCTTGATGCGGCTACCGTAGAGAGCGCTATAGCAGGACACGAAGGCATATTCGTGACTATTGGCGCAGGCTCTGTGCGCACAACTCTTCGAGAGGAGGGGACACGAAATATCGTTGAGGCTATGCAGAGCACCGGCGTGAAACGCCTAATCTGTCAGTCTTCGCTCGGCGTGGGAAATAGTCGACCCAACCTACCGTTCTTCACCAGGTACATCATTGTGGGCGTATTCCTCCGCCATGCCTTCGCAGATCACGAACGTCAAGAGGCTGTCGTAACGAGGAGCTCATTGGATTGGACAATTGTCCGCCCCCCTCATTTGAAGGACGGGCCGCGAACAGGGATCTATCGGCACGGATTCTCTCCAACGGACAAGCGAATCAAGCGTTGGATATCACGTGCCGATGTAGCCGACTTCATGTTGAGGCAACTTGTTGATGACACGTACCTTCACCAGGCACCTGGCGTGTCATACTAGGGTGGGTGCGGTGCTGCCCGACAGGTGCGAACGGCCGTGGAGGCGCGGTTCGTTTGGCAAGGAAGGCGATCGTATCAGCGCGGGAGGTATCACTGAACGCGCGGCCGACGGTCTCCCTGAAGGAGCGTGTGCCCGCAGTTGATGCGCAAGGGCGTTCGGCGCACGAATTCCGAGCGGAGGACTCGGCGCCCTTTCGCGCCTTCACCGGCGCGACCGGCTCCGATGCCGTGACAGTAACTGACGGATTTGGCGTTTGTGCACGTTTGAGCTCCCATAGCCTCCTGCGGATGCAACCCGGCTGGTGAGTGTTCGCCCGCTGGTGATTGGCACCGCTCGGCTGCACACCGATCGTCGAGATGCCCTGAGCTCGATCAACAGTCAGCGACATTGTTGCGTCAGGAGGTTTCATGCCGGTACCAAAGCCCGCGGCATTCCATCACACTTGCTTCCTGGTTCGAGACCTGGAAGGGACGGCACAGCGGCTCGCGGACGCCCTGCAGATCGAACTATGGAACATCTGGACGATTGAGCCCACCCATTGTATGGTGCGCGGCCGGGAGAGTCCCTTCTCCTTCCGGGTCGCGTTGGCTACCGTGGGGGGCGGAACTCTCGAGCTCATCACGCCCCACAGCGGTCGCACCGTCTACGAGGAACACCTTGAAAAGCACGGAGAGGGATTTCACCACACGTGCTTGGTGTATCCCAGTCTGGACGCCGTGCGGGAGGCCAAAGCCGAGCTTCGGCGGCAGGGCCGGGAATTGATCCAGGAGGGCAGTGCCGGGGACGTCTTCGACTTCGCCTATTTCCTGTTTCCGGAGATCGGTTCGGCAGTGGAGGTCCTGTATTTGGACGCTTCGCGGTTGCCGCCGCCGGAGGCGGTCGTTCGCCCGAGCTCGTAGCCTGCGAGCGGTCTAGCCGACCCCCCCAGCCGCCGGGGCGGCGAGTCGTTGGACGGTGGATCCCAGGGAAGTCTTCGCACCGTGATGGCCCCGATGACCGCCCCTCTTAGATTCGCGAACCGTACGCAGTGGCGCTCATGGCTCCAAGAGTACCACGCCACTGCCTCGGCGGTGGTGCTGGTCATTCAGAGGGCCAAGTACCGGGCCTCGGGGCTGGGGCTCGAGGAGGCCGTCGAGGAAGCCCTCTGCTTCGGGTGGATCGACAGCACACTCCGCAGCCTGGATGAGCGGTGCTGCCTGCTCCGCTTCACTCCGCGACGACGCGGCAGCGTCTGGTCGATTCGGAACGTCCATCGCATCAAGCACCTGCTTGAGGAAGGCAGAGTCGCCGCGGCAGGGCTGCAGACGATTGCCGAAGCCAAGGAGAGTGGAGCCCGGGAGGCCGCAATTCGACGCGCGGAACCGGACAGGGTTCCCCCAGAGCTCGAGACTACGCCGGAGGACATGGGCCCTTTCCGGCTACCGGGGATTACCCGCCGGTCGCAGGAAGCAACTGCTGCACTGGCTCTTCAGCGCCAAGCGGGAGGAGACGCGGGCTTCCCGGATCGCGGCGATCGTCGCAGAAGCCCTCGGGTTGTCCGCGGTGGTAGCATTGTACTGGACACCTCACCACCCTACAAACAGCAGCTTCAGACATCTTGGTCGGACACGCAGCGAGGGGGAAGAGTGATCGACACTGATCCCGGACGACCCGCGTTGCCCCGCGTTGTTGTCATTTTCAACCTGGGTCCGCCCTTTGGAGGCTTCCGGTTGGCTGCCCGCGCTGGCCTATTGGGCGCCGACAATCCTGCGGTGTTCGAAGCCCTCGAACAGGCGATTGAGACGGCATACACCCTCCTTCGTGCGCATCCACCAAGCACATGGCAGCAACTGGCTGCAGATGACTTCTTCACGGCAGCCATCCCGCGTTACGAAGACCGGGAAGGGGTGATCGATGTCACGGGCGACGGGGTGCTACGTACGCCGGGGGACGTGCTGCTGCGGGCGTTCCTCCCATTTCGCTTCTGGCCGCTGGGTGGCTGGGCAGCCTATGGTGCGTGGCATCGGGAGAGTGACGATGGGTGGACGTCTTTCAATGAGGAGGAACTGAGGAATGTCTGGTGAATGATCGAGCACATCAGATTGATCGACGAGGCCGATCTGGTGCTTCGCATCATTCTCTCGGCGAGCGGGGCCGTGATGGATGGTATGCATCGTGTTGCGAAGGCCGCGTTGCACGGGCTAGATACCATTGAAGCGGTGCAGTTCGAAGAGGAGCCGGACCACGTGGTGCTCGGGCCGAGCGGACTGCCCTATTGATGCTGCCGCCTGAGGTGGCGCCTCAAGCGCTTTTCAGGCGGCCGAGGAACACCGAATGGATGAGCGAGGCAGCGTGGCCGGGGCGACCCGGCACTGGACGCTGAGTTGGACCGGGCTTGCGGTAGCCCTTGGCCTCCACGTGGCTGACGAGGCCGCGAACGACTTCCTAGCCTTCTGGAACCCGCTGGTGAGGTCGCTGCGCGAACGCGCACTCCCGCTTCCCCTTCCTACCTTCAGTTTCGGGCTGTGGCTCGGCGGTCTGATCGTTGTGGTCGTCGTACTGCTGATTCTGACGTGGTTTGTGCGTCGTGGCGCGACCTGGATGCGGCCCGTGTCCTATGCCCTCGCAGTTGTTATGGTGGGGAACGGTTTACTGCATACCCTCGGGAGCATCTATGAGGGGCGGGTCGTGCCGGGCGTGTATTCATCTCCGGTTCTCGTGATCGCAGCGGGGTTGCTCTTCGCCACTGCCTGGCGGCATCGGAACGCCACTGCCACCGGGAGCGACCTGCCTGACAGGCGTTAGACGCCGCCGGACACGGCAGGTGGCGTTGACGCGGTCGCCCGGATCGATACGAGTAGATCTTGCTAATAGGTGCGCGCGGTGGACGGGCACCCACAGCGCAACCGCAGGGACCTGAGACCGCGCTCTCCTCAGCGACTTGAACCCGGGGCGATTCAGCGTGGCAGGCACACACTCATGAGGAGTGACCGTTGTACGACCCTCCAACAACATTCCGTCAGGCACCGATCTCGGTCACGCCAAGCGAAAGTGGACTGCCCCCGGACTTGCTGGCAAAGGCTCGCGCTCGGATGGCTGGGCTCGCGGGCGCGCTCGGGGCGCTGTCGCTGATCGCATTGCTCCTCAACGCAACGGCATTCAGAGACGAGGTGGGTGCTGCCGTCCAGCTCCAACACCTGCTTGCAGTAGGGCTCGCGTTGATGGTCATCGGGGCCGCCCGATCCAAACGGATCACCGACATCACTGCGTTGAGTGTCGGCCTCGTGTACGAAGTCTGCCTGTGCTGGATCGTTTCCTTCGCAGCACAGCATGCCTCCATCGAGCTTGTTGGCCGGGCACCGGAGATCACGTGGACCTCGATGATCATCGTCGTCTTCCCGATGGTGATTCCATTGCCTCCGAGACGTCTGCTGGCTGCGTCGCTGCTGGCGGCGATAAGCGCGCCTGTCTCATTGCTGGTGCTCGAGTACATCGGCGAGCACACACTTACGGTCGACGAGCTCGTCGGGGCATCAATAAGCCCGGCGTTCGCCGTCGTGCTCGCCTACTTTGGCGCACGCATGATCTACGCCATCGGCCTTGACGTCTCGAGAGCGAGGCTCTTGGGTGCCTACCGGCTCGAGTCGCGCCTCGGCGCCGGTGGCATGGGCGAAGTCTGGCGCGCCAGCCATCGCATGCTCGCGAGGCCCGCCGCGGTGAAGCTGATCGCGCCCCAGCACCTGGGGGACGACACCCACGCGGTGCTGACGCGTTTCGAGCACGAGGCTCAGGCAACGGCCCTGCTTCGCTCTCCGCATACGGTGGAGGTGTACGACTTCGGGGTAGCGAGCGATGGTTCGTTCTACTACGTCATGGAACTGCTCGACGGTCTGGATCTCCAGAACCTCGTCGACACACAGGGACCGATGCCCGCATCGCGAGTCGTGTACATCCTGCGCCAGGTGTGCCACTCCCTGGGTGAGGCGCACACGGCGGGCATGGTTCACCGCGACATCAAGCCAGCCAATATCTTCGTCTGCCGCTACGGCAGTGACTTCGACTTCGTCAAGGTGCTCGACTTCGGTCTGGTGAAGAAGCAGAAGCTCGTTGATGATGCGGCCCTGACGCAGAAGGGCCAATTCCTAGGCACGCCGGCTTTCCTCGCTCCGGAGATGGCACTGGAGGCAGCAATCGACGGCCGGGCGGACATCTACTCGCTCGGATGCGTCGCCTACTGGTTGCTGACTGGCTCACGGGTCTTCGAAGCCGGCAATGTCATGACCCTGGCGGCCAAGCATCTGCAGGAGGAGCCGGTGCCTCCCTCGAGGCGCACCGAGATGGAGATTCCTCCGGATCTGGAAGACGTGGTGCTGGACTGCCTACGTAAGAGTCCGAGTGATCGACCAAGCACCGCAGAAGAGCTCGCCGATAGGCTCGCCGACTGTGCTGTGGTTGCGTGGACCCAACCGGAGGCGAAACATTGGTGGCAACTCAGATTCCCCGATGGGAACAGCGTCTGATGTTTCTCACCTGTCCGTCCCACCACACTGACGAACCCTTGATCTCGAGGAAGGATCGTCACAGCATGGCGGTGATAGGGGATTGGTCACTGAGATGCATGCTCGGCGAGCACGTCCCTCGCAGGTCATGCGCTGACCGCTAGGGACACACGGACGACGTTGCCCGCATGCCGCGGGATAGGGAGGAAGAGCTGGCCACTGAGCCGAAATACCGGACCACGGCTCGCTTCGCGCTCGAGAGCATCGAGGGTATCGTGGTTCTTCCTCTGCTCGTCTTGGCGTGGCCGGCCACCAAGCGTTTGCTGAGCAACTGGGGGTCGACACCGGAGGAACGCACCAAGGCATGGCCAGGTGACGACCTCGCTCCGGCCGCTACCCAAGTATATACGCGGGCCATTGACGTATCCGCTCCCGCAGACGTCGTGTGGCGATGGGTGGTTCAGTTCGGACTCGGGCGCGCCGGGTTCTACTCGTACGAGCTCTTCGAGCGCCTGGTGGGAATCCCGGTGCGGAACGTCGAATCGATCCTGCCTGAGCACCAAGCCTTGACCCAGGGGGACGACGTCAAGCTGCATCCTGATGCACCTGGCATTCCTGTGGGGCTGGTTGTTCCCGGCCGACACGTCTGTTTTGGCGAATCCGGAGGGACAACGGAGCGGACTCCGGACCCACGGCGTTCCTGGTCGATCTACGTTCTCCCCATCGCTCCCAGGTCGACGCGTCTAGTCGTGAGGAGTTGCATCGAGAGACTTCGCGTTCCGACGTTGAAGAACAGATTGGGCATGGCTCTCGAAGCTCCCCTCGATTTCACCATGGAGCAGAGAATGCTTCGAACAGTGCGACGGCTCTCGGAGCAGCGGGGCGAGTAGCCATCTCGGTGGCGCCCTCACAAGCGCATGGACCGGTCGAGCGTGTACGCGTCTTGGGGACGTTGAGGCTGTGTAGCCGTGTAGCAGGAGCGCGAGCCGTCAGCTGACGCTGAGAACACACGCCCCGGTTGCTGGGAGCACTTGGGCTGGAATCCGATGGCTCAAGGCAAGCTCCATGGTCGAGGCCGTTGCAGATGGCGTTATCGGCGTTTTCATGTTGGTACCGAGCCCCATGGGAGAAGCGGGGTTCAGCTATCCGATGGGCCTCGGAGCCTCGCCGATGGTCGGCTGGACGGAATGACTCCTCTGGGCATGCAGGAGGCCAACGGAGCGCAAAGGGGTTCCTGTCCTCACCATCATCCCCGTCGTCAGCGGACTGGCGGCATCGGGAGTCTCGGCAGTCGCTACTGATCGCTCTCCCGTTCAGAGATTGTGCCCTCGTCGATCCCCTGCACCGCCCTCATCATTCTCATGGGTGCTAGAGCCTGGAAGGCGACGATCGTGTAGGATCGAGGTGTCACGTAGCAACTCGCTGAAGCCACCGCCCCTCGCAACCCCATGCGCCGATCCGTCCGGCGGCGGTGAGGCTGTCGGCCGGATGATCGAGCAAGCTACTTTCCCAATCCGACTCCTGCCTGGGACGCTCGCCGGCCCAACCTCTCGGAGGACACCATGACTGCCAGCGCAAATCGTAGAGATTTCGTCAAGGCTCTCGCCCTCAGTGCGGCCGCCCTCACCCCGTCAGCGAAGGTCTACGCGCATACACGAGGTGCAAATGACCGCCTCGGTATTGGGGTCATCGGAGCGGGGCGGATGTCCCGGGGACATCTGCGGAACTTGCTCGAGGAGCCGGACGTCGAGGTGCGGGCCCTGTGCGACGTGTACGCGCCCAACCTCAGCTGGGCGGCAGCAACCGCACCGGGGGCAAGGACACACGCCGACTTCCGCGAGGTGCTGGACCGGAACGACATCGACGCCGTGGTGGTCGGCACCCCCGACCACTGGCACGCGCTCATGACGGTAATGGCGTGCGATGCGGGGAAGGACGTCTATGTCGAGAAACCGTCCTCGGTGGGCATTGCCGAGGGCCGGCAGATGGTCGAAGCCGCGCGCCGCAACGACCGGATCGTCCAGGTTGGGACCCAGCAGCGGTCGGCGCCGCATTTCAAGTACGCGGTGCAGCTCGTGCGCGGCGGGACCCTCGGCGCAGTCACGTTCGTCCGGACCTGGAACTACGGAAACCAGGTACCGGACGGCATCGGGTATCCGCCCGACGGCACACCGCCCGATGGCCTGGACTGGGATATGTGGCTCGGCCCTGCTCCCTCGGTTCCGTACAACGAGAATCGCTTCGGCGTGCTGCTGGACGAGAACCTCGAGTATCAGCGCTGGGCGACTTTCCGCTATTTCTGGGATTACGCGGGCGGCTTGATGACGGATTGGGGGGTGCATCTGCTCGACATCGTCCAGTGGGCCATGGACGCGGACGCCCCGGACGTGGTGAGCACTCATGGTGGCAAGCTCGTGCTGAACGACAACCGCGAGACTCCCGACACTCTCCAGGCGACGTTCCGCTACCCCGACTTCGTGTGCACCTACGAGAACCGGGAGTGCAACGGCCACCCCATCGACGGGCACGGCTACGGCATCTCGTTTCACGGCACCGAGGCCACGATGCTGCTCGACCGCAGCGGTTTCCGGATCATCCCCGAGGGGAACGACCAGGGTGTTCCCATGCAGGCGCAGTCGCTCCCGGAAAGCCACGCACGTCACATGCGGAACTTCCTGGACTGCGTGAAGAGCCGCCAACGGCCGGTGAGCGACATCGAGATCGGCCACCGCTCGACGAGCACCGCGATACTGGGCAACATCGCATATCGCACCGGTCGCCAGCTCAACTGGGACCGAAAGGCAGAGACGATCGTCGGCGACGCGGAGGCAGCGCGGATGCTCGACCTCGCCTATCGGTCGCCGTGGGAGCTCTAGGCACCTTTCGCGGATTTGGGCGATACCGGAGTCATACAGCGCCCGCTCAGGGTGCGAGACGTTTGCATGTCCCGGCTTTCCTGCCGTGCAACGGCATGCGCCTCACGCTGTCGAGCACTCGCGGTTGTGAGGAGGATCATGAGTGTGCACTGTGGCATTGATGCAAGCGGGTTCGTCGAGGAGTAGCTCGCGAGTTGAGGCTCGCCGATTCTGTGCTGAGCCGCTGGAAGCCCGACGAGCAGTCCCGCGCCATCGAAGCTTCGGTGTAAGCAAGTGACCTTCGACCACCAACCGGTGCTCACGGGCCGGCTGGTCATAGTCCGGCCGCTGCGCCCTGAGGATTGCGAAGACCTGTACGCTGTCGCCGCGGACCCGCTGATCTGGGAACAGCATCCCGTCAAGACTCGCCATGAGCGACAGGAGTTTCTCCGGTTCTTCCGTGAATCGTTGGCATCCGGCGGTGCGCTGGCCGTCATTGACGCCAAGACTCGACGGCTGATCGGGTCGTCGCGTTTTCACGGCTGGGACGAATGCCGAAAGGAGATCGAGATTGGGTGGACGTTTCTGGCCCGCTCGCACTGGGGTGGCGCCTACAACCGCGAGCTGAAGCAGCTGATGCTGGCACACGCATTCCGGTTCGTGGATCGCGTCGTATTTTTCGTCGGTCTCGAGAACGTCCGTTCGCAACGGGCCATCCAGAAGATTGGGGCCGTCCGGGTTGGCGAGCAGCCTGACGCAGGGGGCAGAGCAAGCCATCGCTACGAAATCACGGCGTCGGCCCTCGCCCAGCGATCCCACCCCTGACGGGATCTCCAAGCGAACGGTTGCCGAACGCGCGTACGGAGCTGGCAATCGCTGGAGTCCTCGCGCAAGACATTGAACTGAGCACACCGCGAATGCAACATTACACTCGAGGGTGGGCTCGCCCGCTCTTCAGGTCGCTTACAGCTCAAAGGCGGCTCCGATAGACGCCACCCCGAACGCCGATGCCGGAGATGGTACTGCACACTTCGATGCGGCTATGAATCCAGCGAACGACCAGACGTCGATCATCGCGCGATATGCAGACGGGCCCGCACTGCTCGAGGAGGCGCTCGCCGGCCTGGCCGACGCCGATCTCGACGCGCATCCGGCGCATGGCGGCTGGACGATTCGGCAGATCGTGCACCACGTCACGGACGGAGACGATCTCTGGAAGCCGTGCATCAAGGCGGCCCTCGGCAACGAGCAGGGTGAGTTCACCCTGGAGTGGTACTGGCAGGTACCGCAGGATACGTGGGCTGATCGGTGGGCATACGCGGGGCGGTCGATTGACGTGTCCCTGGCACTGTTCAAGGCCATTCGGACTCATGTCACTCAACTCCTGGCACACGTGCCCGATGGCTGGAGCCGATCGATTGCCGTTCGCAAACCCACTGGTGAGACCATACGGTTGACGGTCGGCGCCGTCGTCGAAATGCAGGCGGATCATGCGCGGCACCACGTCGATCGCATCCTTGCGATTCGGAAGGAGCGCCGTGGCGCCTGACACGCGCATGGAGCGGCCGGTCCGCGACTACCCGGGCACCGCCCCTACCGGCTGACGGTTGGAACCGGGCAGCGCGATCAGCCTCCGTCTCCGAGCAGCTCCCGCGCCTCATCCTCGGTAAGCCCGATCTCGCTCACGTCCACGCTGCCGTCGGGTAGCGCTCGGTCCTCCACCATTCTGGCCAGGGCCAGCGAACCGGCAGCGCACGCCGCGCCCGCCAGTGCAAACACGGGGGCCAATACGAGAAGAGCGTCGACACCGAGACCCGCCACCGGGACGAAGATCCCCGACAGCGCGAGCCCACCCACGCCTCCCCACGCGGCGAACCGCGGCAGCGACATCTGGTCGAACCTGCGCCGGCCCTCGACGAGCACGAGCACCGCAGAGAACGAGACGCCGGCGAAGAAGCCAAGCACGCCGAATCCGAGGGGGAACGGCACGTCCGCGGCACCGAATCCGACGATGAGGAGAAGGACCATGCCCGCTCCGAACCACGCGAGTCCCCAGGTCAGCCCCATGCCGATGGCACCGCGGATTCGCCTCAGCCATTTCTGCATTGCGACCTCCTGTTGCTCCTGACCACCCACCCCCGACGCGTGCTGTATCGGTTCACGCAGCAACTTTGTATCGCAAAGTACACTACGGCGAGGCGAGGTACAAGCGAGTGGAGACGCCGTCGCGGCCCGGCGCGAAGCTGCGCTCCTGTGGTCGTGGCGGCGATCAGGACCAGGCGCTGGCCGCCGCCGTACGTCGACTCGCGCGTACGGCTCTCGAGCCCCATCTTCCGGATCGTTCGCAGGCCATGCAGCGAGGTGTCCGTCCATGGAACGACAGCTCTTGAAGGATCCGGATGCGTTTCCCACCGCCGAGGTATTGGAAACCGAGCTAGGAAGGCTGTACGCGGTGCTCAGAGCGCTCATGCAGACCATCGAGGCAGAGGACCTTGGTCTCGAGCCGGAATGGCGCTTCTACCGGGACGGCAAGGCGTGGCTGTGCAAGGTGGTCTTGAAGAAGAAGACGGTCGCATGGCTATCGGTCTGGTCGAGTTGCATCAAGCTCGCCTTCTACTTCACCGAGAAGAGCGGCAAAGGTGTTCCCGGCTTGGACATCCAGCACGCACTCAAGGAGCAGTATCGAACGCGGGAACCAGTCGGGAAACTGAAGCCGCTCGTCGTGGAGATGCGGAGGAAGGGTCAACTCCGGGATGCGTACGCCCTCCTCCGGTACAAGATCAGCACGCTGTGACGTGAGTGGCTTCGCCCTGGACCCCAGTTGCCCGTACAGCATTCGCTCTCGACCCGTGATCTCGAACGACGTGCCGTATCACGCTCCCTTCGTGCCGCGAGGGTCGTCCGTCTGTGGTCGAGCCGCGGCCGCGGGCCGAGACGTTGCAGCGCGGGACAAGTCATGACCGATTCACCTGACGTTGCACTGGGGGCATTCGACCCGGACCGCCACTTGTCGCTCCTCGATACGTGGCTCCGTCGCCCGCACGTGGCTCGTTGGTGGGGTGAGCCGGAGCGCGCACTCGCGGCCGTCCTGCAGCGTCCGCCCGGCGCCGAGGCGTTGATCGTAGTCGATGCTCGGGCCGTGGGCTTCGTATGCTGGCAGACCCTCGCCAAGGAAGAGCGCTCGTCGGCCGATCTCGATGATCTGCCAGACGACCTCGTCGATGTGGATATCCTGATTGGCGAGCCCGATATCGTCGGGCAGGGAGTGGGCCCGGCCGCATTGCGTCTCGTCCTTGTGACCCTGAAGGCGAGCGGAGTTCCGGTCGTCGGCCTGGCCGCAGCGACGACGAACCAGCGCGCACTCAAGGCGTACGCCAAAGTCGGCTTTCGTGCGTATCGCGACTTCCACGAAGGTGGAGAGAGGATGCGCTACTTCGTTCAGGCGCTTGACGCTGGCCTCTGACAAGCGCATGGATTTCTCGACTCTAGGGAGGCCGCGCCTGCGGTTCGGCACCGCACACGCAGACGCGCGAGGGTAATGGATCTCATCGTACTTGGTGTCGTGGCCGGGGTGCTGGGCACCTTGACCATGGACGTATCGAACCATCTCCTGGCTCGAACAGGAGTGCTCGTGAAGATCGATCTGAGCATGATCGGGCGGATGGCAGCGGGCTGGGCACGGGGGCGCTTCCGCTACGGGCACCCCCGCGAGATCCAACAGGTCGCCAGGGAGCGGTCCTTCGGGTATCTCGCACACTACATGATCGGCGTGGGACTCGCCGTCCTCTACGTGTTCGGGTGGAACCACTTGATCGGAGGGTTTCCCTCACCGCTCTGGGCCGTGGCCTACGGTGCGGCGACGACCCTGGCCGCGTACCTCGTCATCTTCCCTAGCATTGGGTTGGGCGTGTGCGGCAGGCATTCACCCGATGGCATCACGGCTCCGCTGTCCAGTCTCGTCAACCACATCTTCTTTGGAATCGGTATGGCGCTCGGGATCGCACTGATATGAGTCCCGGGACACTCAACACGCTGGGGAGACGAGTGAATCGACGCCCAACGGCCTTCCTCCTCGGGTTGGTGCTCGCACCAGCATTGCCGGAGCCGCTCGGAAGAGACGGACGAGACGTCGAGCCGTGAGACCATGCGGTCTTCTTGGTATCTTTTGGCGAGGCCGGCCGCGACGTCGGACGGTAATCTAGGCATTCGTTGGCTCTCGGTAGCCGAGCGCATCCATCAACGCAACCACCATCGGAACGAGCAATGAGCGGACACACTGGCGACAACGGAAGCAAGTGCCCGGTGGCGCACGGAAGTACCCGGACGACCGGTGCGGGCACGTCGAACCGGGACTGGTGGCCCAGCCAGCTGAACCTCGGGGTTCTTCATCAACATTCGCCCAAGGGCAATCCGATGGGCGAAGACTTCAACTACGCCGCGGAGTTCAAGAAGCTCGACCTGGGAGCCGTGAAGCAGGACCTCTATGCCCTGATGGCCGATTCGCAGGACTGGTGGCCGGCCGACTACGGTCACTACGGGGGGCTCTTCATCCGGATGGCGTGGCACAGCGCGGGCACGTACCGCACCGGCGACGGCCGCGGGGGCGGGGGGGCCGGCACCCAGCGGTTCGCACCGCTCAACAGCTGGCCAGACAACGCGAACCTCGACAAGGCCCGCCGCTTGCTCTGGCCGATCAAGCAGAAGTACGGCCGCAAGCTCTCATGGGCCGATCTGATGATCCTCGCCGGCAACTGCGCGCTCGAGTCGATGGGATTCACGACCTTCGGCTTCGGCGGGGGACGCGAGGACGTTTGGGAACCCGAGGAAGACATCTACTGGGGCAGCGAAAGTGAGTGGCTCGGCGACAGGCGGTACTCCGGTGATCGTGAACTGGAGAACCCGCTGGCCGCCGTGCAGATGGGCCTCATCTACGTGAACCCGGAAGGGCCGAACGGCGAGCCGGACCCCGTCGCATCCGGCCGTGATATCCGCGAGACGTTTGCCCGCATGGCGATGAACGACGAAGAGACGGTGGCGCTCGTCGCCGGGGGGCACACGTTTGGCAAGTGCCACGGCGCCGCCGACACCGCGCTGGTCGGCCGCGAACCGGAGGGCGCCGCCATCGAAGCGCAGGGACTCGGCTGGATCAGCAGCCACGGCAGCGGCAAGGGCGATGACACGATCACCAGCGGCCTTGAGGGCGCCTGGACCCCGAACCCGACCCAGTGGGACATGGGGTACTTCGACATGCTCTTCGGTTACGAGTGGCAGCTGACGAAGAGCCCCGCCGGCGCCTGGCAGTGGGCGCCCAAAGACGTCGCCGACAAGGACCTCGCGCCGGCGGCGCACGATCCGTCGAGGCGGGTTCCGACCATGATGTCCACCGCGGACATGGCGATGCGGATGGACCCGATCTACGAGCCCATCTCACGCCGCTTCCATCAGGATCCCGACGCGTTTGCGGACGCCTTTGCACGGGCGTGGTTCAAGCTGACGCACCGCGACATGGGTCCCCGCGCGCGCTATCTCGGCCCGGAGGTTCCGGATGAGGAGCTCCTCTGGCAGGATCCGGTTCCCGCGGTCGACCACGCACTGGTCGATGCCAAGGACATCGCTGCGCTCAAGAAGAAGATCCTCGCGTCGGGGCTTTCCGTCTCCGAGCTCGTCACGGCGGCCTGGGCGTCGGCTTCCACCTTCCGTGGCTCCGACAAGCGTGGCGGCGCAAACGGTGCGCGCATCCGCCTCGCCCCTCAGAAGGGCTGGGAGGCCAACCAGCCCTCCCAGCTCACGAAGGTGCTCGACACCATCGAGACGGTACGGAAGGGATTCAACGATGCGCAGCGGGGCGGCAAGAAGGTCTCGCTCGCCGACATGATCGTCCTGGGTGGGTGCGCGGCGGTGGAGCAAGCCGCGAAGAACGCCGGGCATGACGTCGAGGTCCCCTTCACGCCTGGGCGTACGGATGCCTCGCAGGAACAGACCGACGTAGAGTCCTTTGCCGTGCTCGAGCCGTGCGCGGACGGTTTTCGCAATTACCTCAAGACCAAGTACTCCGTATCGGCCGAGGAGCTGCTGGTCGACAAGGCGCAACTCCTGACGCTCAGCGCGCCAGAGATGACGGTACTCGTCGGCGGCATGCGCGCGCTGAACGCGAATGTCGGGCAGTCGAAGAACGGAGTGTTCACGGATCGGCCCGGCACGCTCACCAACGACTTCTTCGTCAACCTGCTCGACATGGATACGGAGTGGAACGCGAGCTCGAAGGACGAAGACCTCTTCGAGGGGCACGATCGTGCGACGGGTGAGCTCAAGTGGACCGGCACCCGTGTCGATCTGATCTTCGGATCGAACTCCCAGCTCCGGGCGATCGCGGAGGTGTATGCCCAGTCCGACGCCCAGGAGAAGTTCGTCCACGACTTCGTCGCGACCTGGGACAAGGTGATGAACCTGGATCGGTTCGATCTCGCCTGATTGTAGCGCAGGCCCGCGGGCGCTGCTGATGCATGCAGCGTCCGCGGGGCCCATCCTACTTCCTTCCTCCCGAGGAGCAACCCCATGCCTGACGCAACCTCCGCCCCCGCACACCGCACCCCCTGGCATCTCTGGGTGGTCGGAATCCTGGTCTTGCTCTGGGATCTCGTCGGCGCGTTCGACTACCTAATGACCCAGACCGAGAACGAGTCGTACATGAGCCAGTTCACACCGGAGCAACTGGAATACTTCTACGGGTTCCCGACGTGGGTCGTGGCGTTCTGGGCGTTGGCCGTGTGGGGTGGTTTGCTGGGCACGATTCTCTTGTTACTTCGCAAGCGTCTTGCCGCGCCGGTGCTGCTCGTGTCCTTCGTCTCGATGGTCGTCACGTCGGTCTACAACTTCGTGCTCTCCGACGGCATGGAGGTCATGGGCACGACAGGTGCTGCATTCACGGCTGTCATCTTTGTCGTTGCCCTCGGCGTCTGGCTCTATGCCCGGATGATGGCCGCGAGGGGAGTGCTGACTTGAGGGCGCGCACGGCCGCCCGGCCAATCGTGCTCCTGCTTCTCGCCGGTGCTGTTGGGTGCCACGGCGGCTCCGCCGGCACGCCGTCGGCGACGGGCCCAACGGGGTACGCCGTTGTTCACGGGTGGCCGGTCCTCCCCGAAGGGCGAATTCTCGGGCAGGCGACGGGCGTCGGCGTGGACTCCCACAACCACGTCTTCGTGTTCCATCGGGCCGGCCGCGAATGGAGCTCTCCGTTTCCGGAGGGTCCGATCGAGTCGTCCACGGTGATCGCGTTCGACGGCGCGACCGGTGAGCCGGTCGCCGAGTGGGGTGAGAACCTGTTCGTTATGCCGCACGGACTCACCGTCGACGACAAAGACAACATCTGGGTCACCGATGTGGGACGGCACCAGATCTTCAAGTTCACCCACGACGGCGATCTGGCGCTGACCGTCGGAACGGTGGGGATCGCCGGGGTCGGAAGCAGGGCAGTTCGACCTGCCGCACGGGATTGCCCTCGACAGCAGCGGGCGGGTGTACGTGGCCGATCGGAGTAACCTGCGTGTCCAGGTGTTCGATGGTGAGGGTTCGTTCGTCACCGAGTGGAAGGATGATACGCTCGGGCGTCCGTATTCGGTGGCGATCGGATCCGACAACGAGGCGTATCTGATCGACGGCGGTGACCAACCGCTCGCATTCCCGGATCGCTCGCGGGCGTTCCGGGTATCGCTGGACGGAACGGTCGAAGCGGCCTTCGGTCGTTTCGGCAATTACGACGGCCAGTTCCGGCTTGGGCATGACATCGCCGTGGGGCGCGACAGTGCGGTGTACGTTGTGGACGTACAAGGCATGCGCGTGCAGAAGTTCGTGCAGAGATGAGGCCCGGCCGCTCTGGGAACTGGCGTGGAGGCCTGTCCCGGCGTCGGTAGGAGGGAAGCCAGTTGGTTCGCCGGTACGAACGCTCGGATCGTGACGCGGTACTTGCGGTATGGGAGTCCAGCGCGGCGCTTGCCTATCCGTCCTGGACGCCTGCGATGTTCGAAAGGGAATGGCGCGACATCGCGGAACAGTACTTACCGGTTGCCGATACCTGCGTGTTCGAGCGCGATGGAGTCGTCCTGGGGTTCATCTCACTGCTCGGCAACGAAGTGGGCGGTCTCTTCGTTGCCCCGCCATACCAGGGACAGGGAGTTGGGCGGGCGCTGATGGACTGGGCGTGCGCTTCCCGCGACTCGCTGGAATTGGACGTCCTCGAGACCAATGCGGCCGGCAGAGCCTTTTACGTCGCGTACGGCTTCCGCGTGATTGCCACGCGCACCGATGAGGCTACGGGATTGCAGGTGCTCCGCCTGCGCCTGTCCGACCCCGCCCGGTAACGTCCGCCCGCGCGAGCTTTGCATGCCCTGGCTTCCGGATCAAGTGGCAACCGCGCGAGGCGGTGGTGACGGGGAGCGGCGACTTCGGAACGACCACCGGCGCCAACGAGCGCACCCTGCCCGGTCCCGACGGCAGCATGATGACGGTGCGCGGTCATTTCGTGACAGTCTGGCGCAAGCCCGCCGACGGGGGAGTGGAAGTGCGTGATCGGCATGGTCAACGGCAGGACCCCGGTAACTCAGCCGGCGCCGCGCTATCACGGCGCATCGTGGCTTCAGCGGTTCGTTGCCAGTCGGAGCGTCAGCCGTCACAGCTCTACGCCGGCCGATGAGCATCGTCGCTCGTTCCACGAGGCAGCGGTTGCCATCATCGGCCCGCCGAGACCCGGTCGAGGCAGTAGCTCAGCGGAGGTCAGCCGCCAGACGAGTCGCCCATGTCCTCGCCATCGCCGGCATGGCGGCGTTCTCGCTGCCGAGCCACGTCCTGTGCCAGCTCTCGCAGCATCCGGTTGATTCCATCCCGACCGTACCGCCAACCTTCGACAGCACTGGCGTCCGGGGGACGGTTCTGGTATACGCCCTTCGTGCCGGCCGGCTCTTGGCGACACACCCGTCGATGGTAGACGAACGCCGCATACCGGCCTCCACTTTCAAGATCGCGAATGCCCTGATTGCGCTGGAGAAGGGGACGATTCACGACGAACAGTCGGTGCTCCCCTGGGACAGCGTGGTGCGACCGCGCGTGGAGCTCAATCGAGATCTGGACCTCGCCACCGCGTTTCGGATCTCCGCGGTCCCGCACTTCCAGCACCTCGCCCGGTCTGTCGGTATGACCGAGATGCACCGCTACCTGCGACTGTTTGAGTACGGCAACCAGGATACGTCTGGTGGCGTCGACCGATTCTGGCTCTCCGGCGGTCTGCGGATCTCCCCCCGCGAGCAGATTGCGTTTCTCGTCAGGCTCTACCTGGAAGACCTACCGCTGCAATCGGTTACCATGCAGACGGTCCGGCACATCATGAAGGTCGAGGATGACGCCGGGATCACCATTCGGGGAAAGACAGGCTGGGCCCTGCTCCAGGGCGGCGGCGGGGTCGGATGGTGGGTTGGGTGGGTCCAAACCGAGTCGGGCACCTTCTTTTTCGCATCGATGATCGAGGACGGCGCTCCACGGCCTAGTTTTGGCTCCGCCCGCATCCGGGTGGCACGGGAAGTCCTCGAAGGTCTCGGCATCCTGCGAGGACCAGAATGACGACCACCTGCCGATCGCGGAGATCGTTCCCAGGCTTCACGCGCCGCACGGACTGGGAGCGGGCCTGATATCCGATGTGTGCCACTCGTGATCACAAGGAGGAACGTGTGAGCGATACCTATGTCCTCGTCCACGGCGCCTGGCATTCCGGCGAGCTCCTCGAGCCGGTCGCGGATCACCTGCGAGCGGCGGGACACACCTGCCATTGCCCGACGCTGGCTGGCAATCGTCCCGACGACGATCGGGCGACGACGGGGCTGCAGGACGCTGTTGACTCGGTCGTCGCGTACTTCGAGGAGCATGCTCTCGCCGAGGTCCGCCTGGTCGCCCACTCGTACGGTGGAATGGTGATCTCAAAGGTCTCCGACATCATCCCCGAGCGTATCCGCCGGCTCGTGTATCACAACGCGTTCGTCCCGTCTGATGGCCAGTGTCTCAACGATCTCGTGCCCAGATTCTATGTGGAGACCTTCGATCCGATGGCCGAAGCAAACGACGGCGCCGTGATGCTGCCGTTCCCGATCTGGCGGGAGGTGTTCATCAACGACGCCGATCTCCAGCAAGCCACGTTGACCTACGAGCACCTGAATCCCCAGCCCTACAAGACCTTCACGGACCCGATCAGACTCAAGACATCGCTTGCGGCGTGCGCGATCGGCAAGTCCTACCTCAATTTCCAGCAGGACATCGCCATGCCGCACTCTTATCCGTGGCATCCGCGCATGTCGGAAACGCTCGGACTGTTCCGCCTGGTCGAGGCGACGGGGAGCCACGAAGTCTGCTTCACCAATCCGTCACTCCTCGCCGACAAGATCGAGGAGGCGGGTCGGGACTGAGTCGCGACGCCGCCCGCACGTGGGCGGTATGGGTTCAGCTCCTGATGCGGGGATCGGCCGCGCCGCCCCCCACGCCCACCAATTCTTCCTGCCTCTGCTTCCAGCCCCTCCCGGTTTCAGCCGTGAGGAGCCGTGCGCTCAGATCTTGCGCCTCTAGATAGAGAGCCCAGTGAGTGGCCGCTGTCGCGCGAGGCTCTCACTGACAGGTAGGCCGCATCTGTCGTCGAGCTTCCCGTCGCGGCAGGGTCGCAGTCGGGAGAGTGAGTTACCCGGACCACGAGGAGGAGAGCCATGATCCTGAGGACATTCCTGACCATCGCGCTTGCTGTGGGCCTCTACTCGCCGGTCTTCGGGCAGGCGGCGAGCCCGAGGCCCCCTGTCAT
>JBDHDN010000024.1:0-17025 GCA_039591485.1 Gemmatimonadota bacterium | reverse complement strand
CCGGACGGTGGCGGAGGACCTGACGGAAGCCAAGGTCAAGCGCGAGCTGCGCTCCCTCCTGGATCAATGGAAGAAGATCAAGCGGAAGGCCCATTTCGTTCGGCTCAAAGTGCCGGCGCTCGTTTACCGGGAGACGTCGCTGACCAGCGGGATCATCCGGGATCTGTTCAGCGACAAGGTGGACCGGGTGATCGTCGACCGGAAGGAGCTGCTCAAGGAGATCCGCGACTACCTGCGCGAGGTCGAGCCGGAGTTGATCGATCGCGTCTCGCCGTTCCGGGATCGGGTCCCCATCTTCGACAAGTTCGACATCGAGGGCGAGATCCAGGGACTGTACGACCGTCGGGTGGAGCTCCCGACGGGGGGATACGTCATCATCGAGCCCACCGAAGCGCTCGTGTCGATCGACGTCAACACGGGCCGCTATACAGGGCAGAAGGACCCGGAGAAGACCATCCTCCGCACCAACCTCGAAGCCGCGCGGGAGATCGCTCGCCAGGTTCGGCTGCGCGACCTGGGTGGCATCATCGTGATCGACTTCATCGATATGGAATCCCAGGGGAACCGCGACAAGGTGCTGCACGAGCTGCGCACGCACCTCTCTCGGGACCGCGCGCGCACCCGAGCGTTCCAGGTGTCGGAGCTCGGGCTCGTCGAGATGACGCGCCAGCGGGTTCGCCCGTCGCTGATGGACACGATGGCGGGGCCGTGCCCCGCGTGCGGGGGGGAGGGGTACGTGTTCCGCCCAGGTGTCGTGGTGCGCAGGCTCGAGCGCGCGCTCCGACGCGCGGCAGCCGAACGCAGGGAAACGCGGCTGGTCGTGCGGTTGCACCCGGAAGTCGCGTTGTACCTGATGGAGGAAGAGCCCAAGCTCATGAAGGCCCTGGGGAAGGACCTGGGCGTGGATTTGGAGCTGCGGGATGATCCCATCATCCGCATCGACGAGTTCCGCCTCGTCGCGCAGCCGGCGGGCCGGGACGTCACCGAGCAGTACGCCGTGGCCTGACGGTCGACCTTGACCCAACTTCCACGTGCCATTACAGTTATCGGTCTATGACTTACGCAATATTCCGGGCCGCCGGCCAGCAGTTCCGTGCTGAAAAGGGCGCGAGGGTGCGGGTGCCCAAGCTCGTGGGCGATCCTGGCGCCAAGGTATCGTTCGACGACGTGCTGCTCACCTCCGACGGCGACTCGGTGAAGGCGGGGCAGCCGACGGTCAAGGGAGCCAAGGTGACCGCGGAGATCGTGCGGCACGGCCGCGCCGACAAGATCGTGGTGTTCCGCTTCAAGCGGCGGAAGAACTACCGCAAGAAGACCGGGCATCGCCAGGAGTACACAGAGCTGCAGATCACCGACGTGAAGGCGTAACGCTATGGCGCACAAGAAGGGTGTCGGCTCGAGCCGAAACGGCCGCGACTCCAATCCGAAGTTCCTCGGCGTGAAGCGCTATGGAGGCGAGCGGGTCCGCGCGGGGAACATCCTGGTCCGGCAGCGCGGGACGAAGTTCCATCCGGGGACGAACGTGCGGCGCGCGAAGGACGACACCCTGTTCGCGCTGGTCGACGGCGTGGTGAAGTTCGAGCCCAAGAACAAGCAGCGGCAAATGGTGAGCGTCTACCCGCTGGAGGCGGTCTTCGCCAACTGACGCGCGACGCAGCATCGTGACGCGAGGGGCGTCGGATCCAGCGATCCGACGCCCCTCAGGCGTTTTCTCCATCCTCTCGAGAGGTCGGTCAGCCATTCTTCAGGATCTGCCCCGATCGTCGAGCCTGTCGCAGCCGCTTGAGATCCTTGCGAGCGAGACGCGCCTTCCTCGCAAAGTAGCTGAACGGGAAGAGCATGGCGCCGCCCAGTGAGGCGGAGAAGATCACCTTTGCCAACTCCGGCGCCGCCGTCCCGAAGGCGAGCCAGAGCGCCACCGCCTCCGCCGCCACCACGACACCGCCGAAGGCGTCCCTCAGGTACGCCATGTCCTTTCGGTAGGTGTCGAGCTTCCGCTCGGCGTCGGTCTCGATCGCACCGGCTGCGACGAGGGATCCGTCCTCGGAGTAGATGGCCCCGCACTGCCCGCACATCTTGAGCGGGCCGGTGAGGAGGCTCTTGGCACCCTCCAACCAGTAGCGGGACCACCTGAGCTCGCGCAGTGGCTTGCGCAGCAACCCAAGAGGGTGTCCGCACCGCGTGCAGCGATCGGCATCGGTCATGGCTTCAGTCCCTACGGACGTGCCCGGAGGCTGGTTGCATCATTGGGTCAGGCCATGAAAGAGGTGGAGCAGCCGCTGGGCGACCGGCCCCGGTGCGCCGGCTCCGACGGATCGATCATCGACGCGTACGACTGGCATCACCTCCATGGTCGTCCCGGCAAGAAACAGCTCGTCCGCCCGGGCAAGGTCCTGTCCGAAGAACGGCTCCGTGCGATGCGGGAGCCCGTGCTCGGCACACAAGTCGAGCACGACCTGGCGGGTAATGCTCGGCAGAATGTAGTTGCTCGCCGGGGCGGTGCGAACCTCGCCGTCGAATACGCCGAAGACGCTGGTGTGAGTCCCCTCCATCACGACACCGTCCCGGATGAGGAGCGCCTCCGCGACGCCCGCCGCGCGTGCCGCCTGCGCCGCGAGACAATTGGGGAGTAGCGAGACGGACTTGATGTCGCATCTGGTCCAACGCTGGTCGGGAGCCGTGATCACCCCAACACCCTGTCGAGGATCCCACCTGCTGCGAACCGGGTTCACCATCGCGAAGACCGTCGGGGACACGGGCGGGTCGGGAAAGAAGTGCGTGCGGGGCGCCACCCCCCGCGTGATCTGGAGATAGACGATCGCGTCCTTACCCGTGAAGCCGTTCCGCTGAAGTAACTCGTGGCTGACCTCGGCCGCGTCTGTCGCGTCGAATCCCTCGATAGCGAGGGCGGCAAGGCCTCGCGCCATGCGCTGCAGGTGTGCGTCGAGTGCGAAGAACGTTCCCCCGTATGCCCGCGCCACCTCGTAGATGCCGTCCGCAAACAGGAACCCCCGATCCTCGGGCGAGATCCGGGCCTCGTCCTTTGGAAGATACGAGCCGTTCAGGTAGACGATCGCGCTCATCAGCAGCTCCCTTCGAGTCCCCCAGGTTCCCCGCACAGCGCTCCGAGACGCCTCACGTGGGCTCGTTCAACACCCCCCACACCACCAGCACCCACCCGACCAGGAAGCACACGCCCCCGATGGGCGTCACGGCACCCCACCAGCGCGTACCGGTCAGGGCGAGGATGTAGAGACTCCCGGAGAACACCGCTGTCCCAGCCACGAACAGCCATCCGGCCCAGGTCAACGCGGCGCTTCCCCAACGGGCGTGCGCCAGGCCGACCACGATCAGCGCCAAGGCGTGGTACATCTGGTATTTCGCGGCGGTCTCGAACACGGCCAACATGTCGGCGGAGATCCGCGGCCTGAGCGCGTGCGCTCCGAACGCGCCCGCCGCCACGCTCATCAGCGCCAGCAGGGCGCCCAACGCCCCGAACAATCGATCGGTCGTCATGGATGTCCTCTCTTGCGGAGCGTCCATGCCCCCGTCACAGCCGCCAGTACATCCAGAGGGTAATAATAGTCACCGACAGCAGGTTGAGGCCGATTCCCGCTCGCGCCATCTCTCCGGGGGCGATGCGCTGCGATCCGAAGACGATGGCGTTGGGTGGCGTGGCCACCGGAAGCATGAATGCCATTGAAGCGGCGAGCGCTGCGGTGATCATGAGCGGCAGGGAAGCGATGCCCAGTCCGTTTGCCACGCCGGCCATGAGTGGCATGCCGAGGGCCGCCGTGGCCGCGTTGCTGGTCAGCTCGGTGAGAAAAACGAAGAGTAGCGCCGTTGCCGCGATGACGAGTGGCTCGGGCACGCCGCGTAGTCCTTGGAGACCCTCCCCCAGCCACTCGGTGAGGCCGCTGACCTCGAATGCGTGGGCGAGCGCCAGGCCACCTCCGAACAGCAGCAGGATGCCCCACGGCACACGACGCGCCGAGTCCCAGTCGAGTGCCACCGCGAAGCGCTGGCGATGGAGGGGTGCTGTGAACAGGATCAGCGCCGCGGCGATCGCGATCGCCGCGTCCGAGATTCCCGGCAGCACATCGGACAGCCCGGGGATGCGCAAGGCGCCGATGACCTTCGGTGCGCGGAGTATCCAGGCACCTGCGGTGACCGCGAAGACCATCAGTACGAATCGCTCACCGGCACGCATCGGCCCCAGGCGCTCGCGTTCGCGCGCCACGAATTCGGCAAGACCCGGCACCGTGCCAGAAACGCGGAACATGACCACCAGCAGCAGCCAGCAGCCTGCGAGCACCGGGATCGACACGGGAAGGGCAATGGTCATCCATTCGGCGAAGCCGACGTCCACACCAGTCAGGTCGCGCGCGGCAGCGGCAAAGATCGCGTTGGGCGGTGTCCCGATCAGTGTGGAGACACCCCCGATCGAGGCGGCGTAGGCGATCCCTAGCAGGAGGGCCGTCGCAACCCTGCGACCGTCCTCCCGAGAGGCGCCGATCACCGCCATGGCGATCGGCAACATCATGATCGTGGTGGCCGTATTCGATATCCACATGCTGGCAAATGCCGACGCCCCCATGAAGGCCAGCAGCACCTTTGGGGCATCCGTCCCGACCGCGCGCACCGCCGCCAGCGCGAAACGCTTGTGCAGGTCCCACCGTTCCAACGTCGCCGCCAGGAAGAAGCCACCAAGGAACAGGAAGATCACCGGGTCGGCGTACGCCGCGGTCACGTCGGCCAGTGGGGCCACTCCAAGCACGGGAAGGAGCACCATCGGCAGCAGCGAGGTCGCCTGAAGAGGGACGATCGCCGATAGCCACCACACCGCCATCCACCCGGCGAGCCCAGCCACCCGCCAAGCCTCGGGAGCGAGACCAGCGGGTGCTGGGAGAAGAAGAACAAGGACGAACCAGGCCGGACCGGCTCCGAGGACAACTCGCTTCATCGCTCGGGCATGATCGCGAGCGGCGTACGACGGGTGATGCGCTGTTTCAGATCGTCCGACAGAGGCAGCGTCAGGAACTGGTCCAGATTCTCGCGCAGGTCCCTGACACCGGGACTTGGCCAATCCGTGCCCCACACCACGCGATCGCCGATCTCGGCGATGCGCGGGAAGTACTCGAGCAGCTTCTTAGGCGGGATGCCCGACAGCTCCAGATAGACGTTACGGTGCCGCCGCAGGATGAAGAATGCCTCGTCCATCCAGAGCGGACGTCCCCCGTGCGCCATGAGGATCACGAGGTCCGGAAAGTCGACCGCGACGTCGTCGAGCTCCATGGGGCGGCCGTATTTGCAGCGCGCACCCGGGAAGATGCTCGTGCCGGTGTGCACCATGACGGGGAGGCCTCGTTCCTCGCACCGCCGGTAGATCCGCCCGAGTGCCTCGAGCCCCATGGTGTACGCGTTCGCGGGGAACATCTGATGCGGCGGGTGGATCTTGAGACAGCGGATCCCCAATTGCAGCAGCTCCTCGACCTGCCCCTCCGGATCGGAGGTGAAACGCGGATGCACGCCGCCGTACGGCAGGAGGCGTTCGGGCGCTGCGTCCGCGTAGCTGGCGGCGAACGTGTTCGTCTCGTCGGTGAAGCCCATCAGATCGGGGCTGGGGTAGTTCACGAGCCCCACGCGCCACACGTCGCTGGCATCGAGCACGTCCAGGAGTGCATGGGGGTCCTCCATCAGCGCCACCAGGCGCTCCCAGTGCGCTTCCTTGCCGCGCCGCATCACGGCGAGCACGTCGGGCTTCATCTGGCTCCACGGCTGGATGTGCACGTGGAGGTCGGTCACCCCGGGCATCGTGCTGGTGCCGGTCACCTACTCGCCCTTGAACTCGGCTTGGCGCTTCTCCAGGAAGGCGTGCACGCCCTCCTCCTTGTCAGCCGTCGAGAACGCGAGCCCGAACAGTGTGGTCTCCAACCTGATGCCCTCGTCGAGCGGCATCCGCACGCTGGCCTTGACGGCGTCCTTGATGAACTGCAATGCGGCGGGGCTCTTCTCCGCGATCGCGTGTGCCAACTCGCGCACGCGCGTCATCAACTGCTCGTGCGGTACGACCTCGTCGACGAGCCCGATACGGAGCGCTTCCTCCGCGCCGATGATCTCGCCGGTGTAGAGCAGCTTGTACGCTGCGCCCAGTCCGACGAGTCGGGGCAGCCGCTGGGTCCCGCCACCCCCCGGGAGTATGCCGAGGTTGATCTCCGGCTGGCCCAGCTTGGCTTTGTCGGAGGCGATCCGCATGTCGCACGCCATGGCCAGCTCGCATCCGCCGCCCAGCGCAAAGCCGTTGACCGCGGCGATGACCGGCTTGGGTGAGCCCTCGGGAGCCTCGAAGATCCCGAAGCTCTTCGTTACCAGGAACTGCTCGTA
Organism: Gemmatimonadota bacterium; assembly: GCA_039591485.1. Classification (GTDB taxonomy): domain Bacteria; phylum Gemmatimonadota; class Gemmatimonadetes; order Gemmatimonadales; family GWC2-71-9; genus JAOTVV01. The sequence continues at coordinate 10,641 of JBDHDN010000024.1, read as the reverse complement.
GCCGGAGCGGCCGGCAAACTCCTTGATGTCCGCTCCGGCCACGAACGCCTTCTCGCCCGCGCCCGTGACGATGACCACACGGATCTCGTCATCGCCGTTCAGCCTGTTCAACGCCGCGACGAATTCGCGCCGGACGTCGGCGTTGAGGGCGTTGAGCTTTTCGGGGCGGTTGATTGTGATGGTCGCGACGCGACCGTCGACATCGACTAGGATGACTGGCTCGGCCATTCGTGGAACCCCCTCCCGGATTTCTTCCCCAGCTCGCCCGCCTCCACCTTCCGGCGGAGGATCGCGGGCGGAGCAAAACGTGCGTCGTCCAACTCGTGCTGTAAATATTCAGCGATGGCCAGCCTCACGTCGAGTCCGACGAGGTCCGAGACCTCCAGTGGCCCCATCGGATGGCCGTAGCCGAGCTTCATCGCCGTGTCGATGTCGGACGCGGAGGCGACCCCCTCCTCGAGCATCCGCATGGCCTCCAGGCCCAGCGCGATCCCGAGCCGCGACGAGGCGAACCCGGGCCGATCCCTGACCGTGATCGGCTCCTTGTCCATGCGCACGGCGATCTCCCGCACGGTCGCGAGCGCGTCGGGATCGGTCGTCTCGTGGACCACCAGCTCGACGAGCTTCATGATGTGCACGGGGTTGAAGAAGTGCATTCCGAGCACCCGCTCAGGGCGGCCCGACGCCTCGGCGATGGCGCGCACGGAAAGCGAGGACGTGTTGGTCGCCAAGATGCACGTGGGAGGCGCGAGGGCATGCAGGTCGCGGAACAGCGCGCGCTTGGCGTCCAGATGCTCGACAACCGCCTCGATTACCAGATCGGTGTCCTGGACGGCAGCACGTAGCTCGGGGGCCGTGCGGCAGCGGGCAAGCGCAGCGTCCATCGCATTCTGCGTGAGCTTCCCGCGCGCGACGCTCCGCTCCAGATTGCGTCGAATCCTCTCGAGCGCGGCGGGCATCACCTCGGGAGCGGCGTCGGTGAGCACGGTGTCGCAGCCCGCGAGGGCAGCGACCTGGGCGATGCCGTGGCCCATCGTGCCGGCACCGATCACCGCGACGCGGGTCATCCCAGTGCCTCCTTCGCGACATCGGGACGGTTGGTGCAGATGCCGTCGGCCCCCCAGCTCGCCAGAACCCGCATGCGCGCAGGATCGTCGACGGTCCACGTGACCAGCCGAGCACCGGCCTCTTGCACCGCCGCGATCAGCTCAGCATCGACGAGGGAATCCTGCTGCCAGAGAGTATCCGCCGAGGCATCCTGAAGTTGTAGCACGGGTCGGATGAGATAGGAGGCACTGAGCACTCCCGTCGACAGGGGCGACCGGTGTCGGCGCAAACGGCGGACGATCCGATGGTCGAATGAATGCACGTGGTAACGCTCCGGTGCGGGAGCCGAATCGAGCACCGCAAGGAATGAGTGGTCGTCCCGCGGCTCGAGCGCCTTCACCTCCACGTACACGAACAGGCTTCGATCGATGGTAGCCAGCGCCTCGGCGAGGGTCGGAACGGGCTCTCCGTTCGGGAGGTGCTGGTCCGCCACCGCTTCACGGGTGAGTTGCCAGATCGGCCGTCCGCCGATCACGGGATCATGGTGCACGACTGGGAGCCCGTCGGCAGTGACGTGCACGTCGAGCTCGATGCCGTCGGCACCCATCGTGTGGGCGAGGCGGAACGCCGACAGGCTGTTCTCGACCTCGTAAGCGGAGGCTCCTCGGTGGGCGACGATGAGCGTCATGCGCAGCTAACTGCCCGTGAACGCCGGGGGGCGCTTATCGAGGAACGCAGCCAGACCCTCGCGGGCATCCTCCGATTGGAAGCACTCCAGCTGGTTTGCCAGCTCCACGTCGAGCATCTCGTCGAGACTGGCGCCACCACTCGCGTACACCGCCCGCTTCGCGAGGGCGAGCGCACGCGGAGGCTTGGCGGCGAGCATGCGCGCCGCCGCGAGCGTCTCGGCTTCCAGCTGCTCGTGCGGGACGACCCGATCGAATAGGCCGAGTTGCCGTGCCTGTCCGGCATCGAGCATCTCACCGCTGAAGATGAGCTGGAGCGCCTTCGACGGCCCCACGAGCCGCGGCAGGAAGTAGGTCCCGCCCCAGTCGGGATGCAGACCGATGCGGTTGAACGTCTGCCCGATCGACGCCCGTTCCGATGCGATCCGAAGATCGCAGGCGAGAGCGAGGTTGGCTCCACCTCCCGCCGCCGGCCCGTTCACCGACGCAATGACCGGCTTCGGAACTGCTCGGACGGTCGTTACCACGGCCCGCCCAGCTTCAACGAGCGCGGTGAACGCCTCCGTATCGCGCCGCTCGAGCAGGTCCCGCATGTACCCGATGTCGGCTCCCGCACAGAACGCCCGTCCGGCTCCCGTGACGACCAGCACGCGGACGTCGGGGTCGTCGGCCGTCTCCCGCACGGCGGCGGCGATCTCCTCCCGCATGCGCCCCGCGAAGGCGTTGAGTTTCTCCGGGCGGTTGAGCGTGAGAATACCGATCCCGTCCTCGCGCGACAGCAGAATGTGCTCGAAGCTCACTTGAGTCCTACCCAGACGGTCTTCACGTCGGTGTAGCCGTCCAGCGCCTCCCGGCCGAGGTCACGCCCGAAGCCCGAGGCCTTGAAGCCGCCGAACGGGGCAGCCGAGTCGTACTGGTTGTACGTGTTGATCCAGACGGTGCCGGCCCGCACGGCGCGCGCCGTGCGGATGGCCTTGCCGATGTCGCGGGTCCAGATCCCAGCCGCAAGGCCGTAGACGGTACGGTTCGCGAGGGCGAGCGCCTCCTCCACGTCGTTGAACGTGAGGACCGACAGCACCGGGCCGAAGATCTCCTCGTCCACGATGCTCATGCCGGGCTCGGCGCCGTCGAAGATAGTCGGCTCGATGAAGTGTCCCTTCCCGTTCACCGTCACCGCGTTGCCGCCGGTCAGCAGCGTCGCGTCGCGCTTTCCCGCTTCGACGTACGACATGACCTTCTCGTGCTGCCGCTTCGACACGATGGCACCGATCCTGGTATTCTGGTCGAATGGATCGCCCACGGTGAGACGGCCGGCCCGCTCGACGAGCTGCGCCACCACCTGGTCGTGGACGGAGCGTTGCACCAAGAGGCGCGAGCCCGCCGCACACACCTCACCCTTACCGTAGAAGATGCCGGTCTGGGCACCCCGCACGGCGGCCTTGAGGTCCGCATCCTCGAACACGATGTTCGGGCTCTTGCCTCCCAGCTCGAGTGACACGCGCTTCGGTCCCTCGGCCGCGTCGCGCATGATCATCCGACCTGTGCCCGTGGAACCCGTGAACGCGATCTTGTCCACGCCCGGATGCCGCACCAGCGCGGCGCCGGTGGTGGGCCCGTCACCGGGGACTACGTTGACGGCTCCCGGCGGGAACCCCGCCTCCTGTAACAGCTCGGCGAAGGCGAGCGCGGTGAGCGGTGTCTCCGGCGCGGGCTTGAGGACGACGGTGCACCCCGCTGCGAGGGCGGGGGCGAGCTTCCAGCTCGCGAGGTTGAGCGGGAAGTTCCACGGGACGATGGCACCCACCACACCGATCGGCTCGCGCTCGGTGAACACGAGGTCCTGGCTTGCGACTGGCAGCACGTCGCCACCGACCTTGTCGCTCCACCCGGCGAAGTACTGCAGCGTCTCGACCGTCGAGGCGACGTCGATATTCGACTCGAACAGCGGCTTACCGTTTTGGCGGGTCTCCATGTCCGCGAAATCCGCCCGCCGCTCCCTAAGCAACTCGCCGGCTCGGTGGAGCAAGGCGCCCCGCTTGCGGCCCGACATCCCACGCCACGCATCCGACTCGAAGCACCGGCGCGCCGCCTGGACGGCGTCGTCCACGTCGGAAGGGCCGGCGAACTCGACTGTCGCCACGAGCTCTTCGGTAGCGGGATTGACGACCTCGAGATGTTGGGCCGAGGTGGCCTCCCGCCACTCCCCGTCGATGAAGAGCTGGGTGCGCACTACGCGCCCTTGAAGCTGGGCGTGCGCTTCTCGACGTAGGCCGCGAGCCCTTCCTTCGCATCCTCGCTCTGGAACAGCTGCTGCTGCAGCTCACGCTCGATAGCGAGTCCGCTCTCGAAGGGGACCTCGAGACCCGAGCAGACGGCTCGCTTGATGTGACCTACGGCCTTCGCGGCTCGTGTGGGCGGCACGAACTGCTTGGCGTAGGCAAGCACTTCGCCCCAGAAGTTCTCCTTGGGCAGCACCTTGTTGACCAGCCCCATCTGCTCGGCCTCCTCGAAGGAGAAGAGCGTCCCCGTGGCCATCATCTCGATGGAGCGCGACTTGCCAATCAGCCGCGCAAGACGCTGAGTACCGCCCGTTCCCGGGAGGACGCCGAGACTCACCTCGGGCAGGCCGATCTTACCTGCGTCCTTTGCCGCGATGCGGAGATCGCACGCGAGGGCGATCTCGAGGCCACCGCCAACAGTGTGCCCGTTGAGCGCACCGATCACGAGCTTCGGCGTGTGCTCCAGCCGGTTCAGCGTCTCGTTTGCGTGCAAGCAGAAGAAGTACTTGAATCGAGGCGTCACCTCGTTCAACATCTGGATATTCGCGCCGGCCGAGAAGAACTTCTCACCCTTCCCGCGCAGCACGATGACGTGCACGCTGTCGTCCATCCGGGCGGTGAGCACGGCCTGGTCGAGCTGCCGCATCATGTCGTAGGTGTAGGTGTTCGCCGGCGGATCATTCAGCTCCAGGATGGCTACGCCGTCCTCGACCCGGTACTCGACGAGTGTCTTGTCGGTAGGTGCGCCCCAGTCGGTCATTGGTCCGTTCTTCCTCGTTTGAGAGTGTCGCGGTTGACTGTCATTCGTTGCGTGTGCCGCAGTACAGGCCTTCGTGAAACGTGAGCGGCGGAGGAAAGGGTCGACATCCGCGCGTGCTGCACCCGTCACCCTTCACCCTCGCTCGTTCCCGCTCCCGCCGCGGAGAAACTCGGGGAGATCCAGTCCCCCATTGTCCCCCCACTTGATCGCCTCGAACGACGACCGGCAGTCGCGGCAATAGTGCAGCCTGACCATGAGCGATGTGCCGAAGTCGGACTGCTTCTCCGTGTCCGTCGAGCCGCAGAACGGGCAAGGGAGGGCCGCCCTCATGCCGGCTTGAACACTTCGTTTTTCGTGCCGCGCAGGTGGAACAGCATCTCATCGGCGGGTCCCCCGCCACCGAGCCGCCGATTGGTGGGTGTCCAACCGTCGAAGGCAGAGGGTAGCGCGACGTCGAGCGCGATGCCAGCGTCAGCGGCGAGATCCGTTACGTCGCGCACCACCGCGTCGCGCACCGCTGTGTTGCTCATCGCCTTGATGCCCGCCCCCACGAGTGCTCGATCGCCAGCGTCGTCGGGGGGGCCCAACCACTCCACCACCGACGCCAGCGCCTCCGACGCTCGCCGCACGAGCAAGTCGCGCTGGTCGTCGCGGGCCGCCAGCGTGCGAAACCAGCCGCGGCCGTGGTGCAGGTGGTAGCGCTCCTCGTCCAGCATCTTGTCCACGCTCATCCTGATCGGCTTGAACGCGGAGTCGCGGAGGGCGTGGAGCTGGCGGGTGACCGCCAGATCGACCACGTAGTTCGCGGCGACAAAGCCGGCCCAGTCGGTGATCGGCCCATCGAGGAATCCGACGCTCGCAAATGCCTGCGGCTCGCGGGCGTCGACCAACTCGTTCGGGTCCTCGGCGCAGTGCTTCACCAGTACCGCGTGCAGCAGCCGCACATGGCCCAGTTCTGCCTGTGCCAGGGAGCAGCTGGCCACGGCCGCCTCCAACTCCGGCGTGCCGAAGGTCCACTCGCCGTAGTGGTAACCCAGCAGCAGCTTCGTGTCGGCGCACGCCAGCAGCAGTTGCCGCAGCCCCAGCGCGCACGCGTCGGACATCCCGGTCGTTGACTCGAACTCCGTCGTGGCTTGCGGGCTCATGCGATATCCCGGTCTGTCATTCGTATCCTCGATTCTGGGTGGACCGGCGGACCGGCGAACCGGTGGTCGCTGCGAACCGCCCTCCTATCCGTCCATCCGCCTGTCCGCCCTCCGTCTAATTCCCCCACACCGGCACCCGTCGCTCGTGTGTGATCGGGATGATTGCGCTGCGCGGAACGACACACATCTCGATCCACCGCTCCTCGTCGTACAGCGTCCAGGCGTAGACCTTGGCGAGGTCGTCGTCGGTGGCGTTCACCGATCCCACGTGCTTCAGCTCCTCATCGTGCGCCTTGCGCGCGAACACCTCGTACACCTCGGTCTGCCCCATCGGCGCGCCTCCTTAGCTCACGACGCCATAGACCGCGAGCACCTTGCGACCACGGTCGCTGATGCGGTCCTTGTTCCACGGTGGATCCCACACGATCGCGACATCTACGTCGTGCACACCGGGCAGGCGGCCTACCGCGTCGCGCACGTCGGTGACCAGCATCTCGATGGCCGGGCACCCAATGGAGGTGAAGGTCATCGTGATATGGGCCGTTCGGCCCTCCATGGTGGCGCCGTAGACCATGCCGAGGTCCACGATGCTCAGCGGGTACTCGGGATCGGTCACGGTCCCGAGAGCCTCCCAGAGCTGCGCCTCAGTTGGCAACGGTGCTCCCGAATGCGCCCTGGACCATCTCGACATACCGCTCGTTCATCGGTCCGCGGGCCTTCCACCGCTCGAAGACTTGCTCCCAGGTGAGCGGCTCGTCAAACAGCCAGCGCTTGGCCTCGGGATCGTACTGGCAGGGGAAGGGGAAGTCGATTGCGTACTCCTGCTGCGCCGCGTCGAAGTGCGCCGGGACCGCGATCCCGATCCCCTCGCAGAGCGGGACGGTCGCCGACATCCACACCTGGCGCAGCTGGTCGTTGGTCTTGCCCTTGAGCCGGTAGTCCAACTGGCCGCTGTGGCGCTTGAGGTCATCAGGCAGGCCGAACCACTCGAGCGTCATGGGGAACATCCAGTCAACGGCGCGCTGGAGGGCCTCCTTCGCCTCGCCACCGGCCTTGGCGAGGCGCTTCATCCACGACTCGCCGTGCCTGAGATGGAGAACCTCCTCCCGGTCGACCTTGACTAGGGCCCGCTTGAGCGGCCCGTAGCTGGTGTGCTGATGCACGTCACCGAGGAGGGTGATGCCGGCACGGTCGAAGAAGCCGTTCGCCACCACCATTTCGGCCCAGTTCTCGAGTGGCTGGTCGAAGCCATACGGATGCTTGAACTCGTGCGGCTGGCGGCCGTACACGAGGTGCTGCTTGTCTGCGCCGAGGTCCTCCATGATGCGGTAGGCGATGTTGGCGTGGCCCAGCTCGTCGTGCACGATGGCCGTCACCGCGATCCGGCTGTTGATCGTGGGCGCGTCGCGCGCCGCCAAGTAGTACGCCGGCGCGCTCATCAGTTCCGTGTCGCCTTGGACGGTCAGCTGGGTGAGCAACGCTTTCTTGTATCCGGGCGTCATGTCCTCTTCGGACTCGACCGTGAACCCGTCGTTGATCCGGTCGATCAGCGCCTGCTCGAGCGGGTTGTAGACCTTGTTCGTCACGCGGAAGTCTCCATGTCGTCTCGTGGCTCAGGCCCGGCCCGGCACTGCGGATGACGTGCCGACCCCCCTGAGGAATATCGTCGCGAACTGGCCCGCGAGGTCGTCCGGGCTCACCGGCCCGGACGGGTCGTACCAGGTGTACATCCAGTTCATCATGCCGAAGAGGGCATAGGTGGCCACGCGGGGATCCGCTGAGTCCTCCCCCTCGCGCACGGCCTGCATCAAACCAAGTAACAACTCCCCATAGTCCCGCTTGAGCCGGTTGATGCTGTCCAGGGCCGCGCCCGTGAGGCTCTCGGCTTCGTGCGAGAGGACCTTCATCTCCGCCATGTGCGTGGCGAAGAACTCGACGTGGTGCCGAATGAAGCGCTCGAGGCGCTCCTCGGGTGACCCGCCCTCCATCCGGAGCACCCTTCGCGCGCCGGTGAGGACCTCCGTGAAGCACCGTTCCTGGATGCGGAACAGCAGATCCTCCTTGTTGCGCACGTAGTAGTAGATGCCGGCGAGACTCATCCCCGTCGCGCGTGAGAGATGACGCATCGTGGTGTGGTGAAACCCCTCGTCGGCAAACACCTTGGCTGCTTCGGCCAGGAGTGCGTCCTGGCGCTCGTCGTAGGTCATCTCGGCAATTGTCGAACGTTCGTTCGAAATAAAGTCTAGATGTTTGGTCGGGTTTGTCAACGGTGTTTTACCTGAGCCGCAACGGATGACACGAGGACATTCGAGGGGGTCCGCAACTCGGTCGGCGCCTGGGGTACTACCGAACCGGGTCCCCGGGGTAGTCTCCGCGCGCCTGGCGTGGCGCCCGGGCGGTGGCCGGTCCGATCTGCGGCCGACCGCCCAGCCTACGGGGCGTTCCGTCGTCCTGCCGTTCTGATGACTTGCCTTAACTTCCAACACCATCATCCGTCAGACACAGTGTGACAGCCGCCGTGGTCCGAGAGCCAGACGAATCTGATGCCGCCCTGATCGCGGCGTGGCGCCGAGGGGAGGAAGCGGCGGGGAGCGCGCTCGTGCGGCGGCACACCGATGCGCTGGCGCGGTTCCTGGCGGCCTCGGGTGCGGGAGAAGACCTCGAGGACCTCGTGCAGGATACGTTCTTCCGCGCCTTCCGCAAGCTGGACGGCTTTCGGGGCACAGCCGCGTTCCGCACCTGGCTCATGGCCATCGGGTCGAACGCGTTGAAGGACACGCGGCGGCGACGGAAGGCGGTGGTGCTGCCGATTGACGAGAGGGACGTGCCGGACGGCGCCGCCGATCCGCACGATGGAACGGTCGAGCGGGACCTGTTGGCGAGACTTCAGGACCAGGTCAGTCGACTGCCGCCGAAGCAGAGGGACGTGTTCCTCATGCGGGCGCAGCAGGGCGCGGAGTATGACGAGATCGCGAAGGCGCTGAACACCTCGGTGGGAGCCGCGCGGGTGCACTATCACCAGGCGGTGAAGCGGCTGAAGGCCGTGTTGCGGTAGCGAGCGAGGCGACGATGACGCACCAACCACAGGACCCGGACGCGCGGCTGGAGCAACTTGCCCAACAGTTGGGAAGGCGGGAGGCCGACGGCATCGATCCGCAGACGGTGGCGTGGGCCGTGATGTCCAGGCTGCGGCAAGAGCCGGCGCGCCGTCCGAGGTGGTCGGCGGTACGCCTGGTGCCGCTCGCGGCTGCGGCGACGATCGTCCTCGCCGCGGGACTCGGCCTAGTCCAGGTGATCGGAGGTCCCGACGTTCCGGTCGAGCAGGTCCTCCCGGTCGATGTCGCCGACCTCGAAGCGGAGCAGCTGGAAGAAGTGCTCGACTCCCTCTCGGTCGAGACCCCGGTCGCCGAACTGGTGACGGTCGGGCTGTACGACCTGAGCGAGAAGGAGCTGGAGCAGCTGCTGCAGAGCATGGACAGCATGGAGGGTTAGATGCGTGCCTTGATTCTGATGGGGTGTGTGGTGAGCCTGGCCGCGCCGCTGGCGGGCCAGAACCCGCAGCTGCGGCGCCAACTGCAGCAACAGGTGGTCGAGCGGTTCATGGAGAACGTCCGGGTCCAGGCCGGACTCTCGGATGAGCAGATGGAGCGGGTCCGGGAGGTGGCACGCCAGAGCTTCGAGGAACGGCAGATGCTGGCCGAGAGGGAGCGGGACACGTGGCGGGCACTCGAGGGACAGATGCGGCCTGGCGTCGCCGCGGACGCGGACAGCCTCGAGGCGTTGATGGACCAGCTCCTGACGATCCAGGAGGAGCGGGTCGCGCACGCGCGGCAGGAGCAAGCGACGTATGCGGAGTTCCTGACCCCAGTGCAGCGCGCCCAGCTGACGATCGCGTGGCACCGGCTCCACCTGCAGATCGAGCGGATCCGTGGTGGTCCGGGGCCGGCGAGGAGGGGAATGCAGCCCTAGGCCGGGCGGAGCACGCACCTCCGCAGCGGCACCAGACGCAAGCGCGGGCCGCCTCCGGTGATCCGGAGACGGCCCGTCGTCACAGGCGGGGCGGGCGGCCCCGCGGCAAATGCGAGGGTTAGAAGTAGTACCTGAGCGAGATCTGCGCCTGGAACTGGAGGATCAGGTTCGAGCCGAGCAACTCCTCGCTGCCGAAGTTACGGTTGACCGAGTAGAGAATCTTCCCGGAATCCGCGTCGTAGCCACGCGGATTGAGCAGCTCGCGGTTCGAGCCGAACACACCGGTCACGCGCCCGAGGCCGCAGATACCCGACGTTGGATCGAAGTCCTCGGCGTTCCGGTCGCAGAACAGCTGCCCGAAGCCGTTCAGCACGTTGAAGAAGTCCACCTGCAGCTCGAGCCGCTGGCGGCCGAACGTGTTGAACCGTTGCGCGACGCTCACGTCGAGCTGGTGGTACCACGGATAGCGACAGGTATTCCGCTCGATCATCTGGCCCTGATAGTCGCCGACGCACGCGTACTCGTCGAGCAAGGCCGCATAGGCCGCCTGCTCCTCTTCTGCGGCCGTTCCGGTGGAGGCGAGCGGCAGGTTTGCCGGCGCGTAGATGAACGCGCGGTCGTTGCCCGTCAGCCCGTCGCCGTTCAGGTCGTCGTTGCCCACCACCGTCCACGGACGACCGCTCTGGCTCTTCCAGAACGCGGAGACGCGCATGTCCCACGGCAGGCGCCACAGCACCTGACCGACGATGGCGTGC
>JBDHDN010000023.1:0-19321 GCA_039591485.1 Gemmatimonadota bacterium | reverse complement strand
TATCCTCACCAGTCTGACGCCATGCATCTACCCAATGATTCCGATTACCGCTGGGATCCTCGGCGCGGCCGGTGGCGGCGGGGTGCCGCGGAGGCGCGTGACCCTGCTCACGTTCACGTATGTCCTCGGTCTCGCTCTGTTGTATGCGTTCCTCGGTATGTTGGCCGGGCTCACGGGCTCGCTGTTCGGGACGGTCGCGTCGAGTTGGTGGGCGCGGCTGATCATCGGGAACCTCCTCCTGCTGTTCGCGCTCGCAATGCTGGACGTCATCCCGGTCTCGGCACCGCAGCGCTTCGTTGCCTGGGCCGGCAAGCTCGGCGGCGGCTCCTATCCCGCTGTGTTCCTGCTGGGCGCCACGTCCGGGATCGTTGCTGCACCATGCGGTGCTCCTGCCTTCGCCGTCGTGCTGACATGGGTCGCGACCACGGGAAACGGCTTGCTGGGTTTCGTGTATTTGTTCGTGTTCTCGCTCGGCATGACGGCCCTGCTCGTCGCGGTGGGCCTGTTCTCGGGCACGCTGGCGGCCCTGCCGCGCTCGGGCACGTGGATGGTCTGGGTCAAGAAGGGCGCCGGTATCGTGATGCTCGTCATGGCCGAGTACTACTTCGTGCAGGCAGGAATGGTGTGGTGATACGATCGATTGTCCGGTGTGCCGAGGCGGCGGTGGTGACGATGATGCTGATCGGGACGTCGTCTCCTCCGTCTGCGCACGCCCAGGCAGAGAACCAGGTCGGCTTACCGGTCGGGACGACCCCGCCGGCAGTAGAGCTCGAGGATCTCGACGGGAATGCGGTGCAGCTCGGCGACGTGGGGAGCACGCGGCCAGTGCTCATCGAGTTCTGGGCCACGTGGTGCCCCGTCTGCCAGAAGCTGGCGCCCGAGCTCGCCGCCGCGTACGGGCGGTTCGGCGATCGGGTGGATTTCGTCGTGGTCGCGGTGGGTGTGAACCAGTCGCAGCGGTCCGTGCGGCGGCATCTCGAGGAGCACCGTATACCGTACCGAGTTTTGTGGGACGGTAAGGGGCGGGCGGTGCGCGCCTACCGTGCTCCGACCACCTCCTACGTCGTCATCCTCGACGCCGCCGGGGCGGTGGCCTATACCGGCGTCGGCGAGAGCCAGGACCTCGTTGAAGCGCTCGAGCGAATCGCCGGCTGATCTACCGCCCGGACTCGGCCGGCCCAGCGATCCGATCGATGGCCGCGCCGAGTTCCTCGTAGGCCGTGGGATCGAGCTCGCGGAACTGTGGAGCGACGTGAGCGATCGTTCCCTGCGGGTCCACGACGAAGACCGCGCGTCTGCGGCGGGCGCCGTACTGGTCAGCAACACTCGCGCCCTCGTCACTACCCATCAGGAACGGAAGCTCGTCGTCCGCTGCCCACGACGCGAGGGCATCGATCGGATCGGTCGAGATCGCCAACAACACTACACCTTGGCCCAGACGGAACAGCGTCGCGTACTGATCACGGTACGCGTGCATCTGCGCCGTTCACCCAGGCGTCCGCGCGCGGTAGAAGAACGCCAGCACGACGGTCTTTCCGCGAAAATCGCTGAGCTGCACCGGGTCACGCAAAACGCCGTAGCGTGTGGCCCCCGGGATGCTGAAGTCGGGCGCGGCCACGCCGGCCTCGAGCGGGGTCCCCTGCTCCTGCGCGGCGCTCGGCGCGGGCATCGACATGGCGAGCCCGGCGAGCAGGATGGCGAGTGCGGTACGCATGCGTCGGCTCCCCTATCTCAGATTCGCCGCTCAGTATACCGATCGGCGCAGGAAGTGCCAATCGGGCGCCCTCCCCTGGCAGAGCTGCAGCGGCCTTCCTAGTTTGCACAACTGTCCCAGGGGATCGCGGATGGAGGAGCGAGCGTAGGGGTATGGACGACGCGAGGGATATCGAGTGCACGGGGGGCAAGCGCTTCACCATCCGTCGCTTCCCCGACGGCACCGTCGGCGTGTTCGACACCTCCGGGCGCATGTTCGTGGGGTGGCCGGAGACGACCGTTTTCGGCAATCGGCCGCTCAATGAGGGCTCAGACGCCGAGTGGTGCGCACTGCTCGGGCGCATTCGCAAGATCGCTTGACGCTATCGCAGCAGTTCCTTCACCTCGCGCTGCGCCGCCAGCTGCGCACCGATCTCGTCGGCGATCTCCCGAGCCCGCTCGAGGTCGGCCGTCAGGTCCTCCGCCGTCGCCGAGCCCACCCGGAGCCGTAGCATCCCGAGCCGCAGGTTCTCGAGCGCCGCGACCGTCGTCCGGAGCCGCTCGCCGGTCTCTCCCCGGCGCCTGAGGCGCTCCGCATCACGCTCCAAGCTCCGGATCACACCCGGCACTTCCGAGAACCGCTCGCGCAGTCCACTGGGCAGCTGCGTGTAGAGATCCTCGGCTGCCCGACCCAGCACCAACTCGGTGGCATTGGACGAAGGGATCGCCGGCACCTCCGGCCGCTTGAGCCGCCAGCCAGCGACACGGAAAAAGAACTTCCCGAATCGCCCCCCCCAGATCCGGTTCCAGATCGAGTTGATCCACCGCATGAACTTCGCGGACCCGGCGGCTTCGGCCTCCTCCTCCATCATCTTTGCCTCGGCGAGGAGTGCCGCCCGGATATCCTCGAAGGTGTAGCCTTGCGCGAGCAGCCGGCGGGCAACCGCCACGAGCTGCACGACCAGGGCGATGAGGACGAAGTTGAGCAGCCCCGAGGTGTTCTGCGCGTTCTGCTGGACGAGAGCCACCGTCAGGAACACCATCGTGGTGACCTCGGCATTCCGCAGGAAGTTGCGCAACAACGGCGGTGCCCGGAGCTCGCGGCCCCTGAGCTCACCCACGGCCCGCGCGAGCGCCTCGCCGCTCTCGTAGCGGTCGGGAGGCGACTTGGCCAGACACCTGGAGATCGCCTCCGAGAGCTTCCCCGGCACCTCGCGGCGGAGTGATTGTACGGTGGGCGCCGGCTCGGTGACATGCTTCGCGAGGAGCGCCGGCACGTTGCTCGCCTCAAACGGCGCACGCCCTGTGAGCGCGAAGAAGGCCGTGGCGCCGAGGGAGTAGAGGTCGCTCCGTCCGTCCACGGTCTCACCCGCGGCCTGCTCCGGACTGATGTACCGTGCCGTGCCCATCACCTTGCCCGGCTGATCGCCGCTTCCTCGGGTCTGCGCGATCCCAAAGTCCGTGACCATCGCTCGGCCCGCGTCACGCTCCAACATGATGTTCTCGGGCTTGACGTCGCGGTGGACGACCCCGCGCTGGTGGGCATACGACAGGGCCCACGCCACTTCCTGCAGCATGCGCATGGTCTCGCGTGGTGAGAGCGTGCCCGCTCGCTCAACACGCTGCCTGAGCGTCTCGCCGTCGACGAAGCCCATGACGAAGAACACCACGTCACCGTGTTCCTCGACCGCATGGATCGGCACGATGTTCGGGTGCGACAGTCCGGCTGCCGTGCGGGCTTCGAGCAGGAAGTGCGCGCGCCGCTCCTCGTCGGCGGCAAGCTCGGGCGGCAGCAGCTTGATCGCCACGAGTCGATCGAGTGCTACGTCCCGAGCGAGGATGACCACCCCCATCCCGCCACGCCCCAACTCACGCTCCAGGAAGTATCGCCCGGCGACGACTTCCTGCAGCTCGAGAAACTCCCGGCTGTATCGCTCGCTCATCGTCTTGCCCTCACGTTTCCGCCGACGACTCCCCGTGGGATCCGCTCTCCTTCAGCATCGCATCTCGTCGCCCGGTCCCGCGCTCGAGGACGATCGTCTCCAGCCGGTCGAGCAGCCCGCACAGCTGCGTGTGCCGGCGCCGCACTTGCCGCTGGAACGACCGCCGGATCGCCCAGAATCCGCCGCCCAACGTCGTGAGCGATACGGAACCACCAATCACGGCGGCGAAGAGATCGGAGCCGGTCGCGCTGTGCACGATGGCACCCACAATCCCGAGCAGGACGGCGGATACCGCGCCGACGGGCACGAGCGCAAGCGCCGGGGGGCTGCTCTCGTCATCGGCGATCCGGATCAGGGTGTCCCCGTCTCGCGGGCGCAGTATCACGTTGGCCTTGCGGCCCGCGCCTGCCGGGCGCGAGCTCCAGGCGAAGCTGTCATCGAGTGTCTCCTCGAGCTGTCCCATTTCCCCCAGGCTCGCCCGAACCTCGTCGAGCACCTGCGGATACGCTGCGGAGACCGCCGCCGTGCGCGCACGGCGCTCCAACTCGAGCCGAGGCCTGAGCCCGAGGATGCCGCCCCTGACTGGTCCACGGTCCGCCCGCGCCACCTCTCGGGCCGCCGCGGCGAGGTGCTCGGGCCGAATGCCAGCCTCTGCCCCGATCCGCTGCACGCCGCCGATTGTGAGCGCGTAGTCCCCATCGCTCGTGGGTACACTCGCATTGATCTCTGAGGCCCGCTCAAACAGGCGCTGCGCCTCCGTGTCCGAGAACCGCGGCCCCGGGCGCTGACTCTGCTCGAGCGCGGCGACGAACTCCCCTGGCGAGGCATACCGCATCCCGGCCCGCATGGCCAGCGCCTTCGCGAGCGCCTGCTCGAGGCGGCCCGGAAGCTCGTCGAGCCTTGCCCGGTGCGCCGCCGAGGCATCCACGAACCTGCCCAGCTTCACCGATTCCGCATCGAGCCACATCCCGGGTGTCTCGCCGAGGAGCATCTCGTACACGACGCAGCCGAGCCCGTACACGTCCGTGGTGGCGTCGAGGTCCGTCCGTCCGGCTGCCTGCTCGGGGCTCATGTACCCCGGTGTGCCGAGTGGAAATCCCGATCGCGTCAGCTGCTCCCCACCAGCGGTCATGACGGCTTTGGCGATGCCGAAATCCGTGACGATAGCGTGGCCCTCCGAGAGCAGGATGTTCTCGGGCTTGATGTCGCGGTGGACAATGCCGCGCCGATGGGCGTGCCCCAGTGCGTCGGCGACCTCGCGCACGATCGGCAGGGCCTCGGTCAGGGACACCGGGCCCCGCCTCACGACGAATCCGCGGAGCGACTCGCCCTCCACGTAGGGCATGACGAAGTACAGGAATCCGCCGGCCACGCCGGAGTCGATGAGCGTGAGGATGTGCGGATGGTTGAGACCGGCGGCGATCTCGATCTCGTGGAGAAACCGGTCGCTCCCGATCGCCTCCGCCAGGTCGGGCCGGAGCACCTTCACCGCGACGGGGCGACCGTGCCGGACGTCCCGGGCGAGGTACACCGTCGCCATGCCTCCCCGGCCCACGACTCGCTGAAGCTCGTAGCGGGCCGCCAGTGCTTCGCGCAGTCTGGCTGGAATGCTATCCATCTGGAAAAGGTAACAAGTGGGTCTTCCTGAGCCACTGTGGGAAAAAGGTCGCGTTCTCTTCTTAAAGGGGATAAGTTTTATCACGATTATTGCAGAGCTATTTCCTCATGTCACACCATATGTCACACCATCCTCGCGGGACCGACGCACCAGCCGAGTCCATCGCATCCGCGAAGACGAGCTTCGACCGCTGCTGCGAGCAAGCCGACTTCTTCGTCTGTTTCTATCGGAACTTCTTCCGCAACTGCCCGGGCGTCGAGCAGATGTTCGCTCACACCGACTTCGAGCGGCAGCACAAACTGCTGCGGCACGCCATCGGGTTGCTGCTGATCTTCCCGAACCAGCCACCGGGCGAGCCGACGATTCTCTCACGCGTTGCCGAGCGCCACGGTCCGCGGGACTTGAACATCGACCCGGAGCTCTTCCCTGGGTTCGTCGAGTCGCTGGTGCAAACTGTTGCCGAGCACGACCCCGCGTTCGACGAGGCGGTCGAGGCGGCCTGGCGGCGAGCCATCGCACCCGGCATCGCCTACATGCAACAGGTCGACTAGCCGGATGCGGCAGCAGCACGTTCGCCGGTTTCGCAGGTCGTGATGGCCTTCTGCACGCAGTGCGGCGCGGACATCACCGCAGGCTCACGCTTCTGCGGCAGCTGCGGGTCGGCCGTGGGCGACGCAAGCGATGCGCCCACGCAGCGAATGCGTCGGCCGAGCAACGAGTCGATCGCCCTTGGCGAGCGGCGGCTGCTCTCCACACTGCGGCAGGTCACGCTGGGAGAGTATGAGGTCTTGACCGAGATCGGTCGGGGCGGAATGGCGGTCGTGTTCCTCGCCCACGACATCTCCCTCGATCGGAAGGTCGCGATCAAGGTCATGTCCCCGGCTCTCACGCTGATGGATGCCGACGTTCAGACCCGCTTCAAGCGGGAGGCCCGCACCGCTGCGTCCCTGAGCCACCCGAACATCATTCCCGTCTACGCAGTCCGGGAGGGCAGCGACATCGTGTACTTCGTGATGAAGTACGTCGCAGGCCGCTCCCTCGAGTCGGTGGTTCGTGAGCTCGGGCCGCTGCCGATTCCGATGTTACGCACCATCGTAACCCAGGTCGGCTCGGCCCTCGGATATGCTCACCGAAAGGGGGTCGTGCACCGCGACGTCAAGCCCGCGAACATCATGCTCGACGACGAGGGATGGGTCGTGGTCACGGACTTCGGCATCGCGAAGGTCTCCGAGGCGCAGGCGTTGACAATGACCGGCGGCGTCGTCGGGACGCCGTCCTACATGAGTCCCGAGCAGTGTGCCGGCCGGGAGATCACGGGAGCAGCCGACCAATACTCACTGGGCATCGTCGCATACGAGTTGCTGACGGGTCGGACCCCGTTCCACAGTGGCACGATGGTCAACCTGTTGTACGACCACTGCCACACGTCGCCGCCGCCCATCGCAGACCACCGTCCCGACTGTCCGCCGGAACTCGTCGCCGCGGTCATGCGGATGCTCGAGAAGGACCCGGCGCGGCGGTTCCCGTCGGTGGAGGAGGCCGTCCTGGCCATCGGAACGGTGACCGACAGCCAGTCAGGGGCGGTGCGTACGCAGATGGTGACCCTCGCGCAGGACGGCGCCGGGGCGCGGCTGCTCGAGAGCTTTCGCACGCCGGGGAGCCCAGTCCCGCAGCAAGCTACTGCATCGGATCCTGCGGCTCCGACCAGGCGAATGGAAGACGCGCATCACGCAACTGACCGCACGGCCGACCGCGGACCCGGTCGTCGTCGTCGCCTCGTCACGCTCGCGCTGCTCGCCGTTGTGCTGCCCGCGGCCGGTCTGGCGTGGCTACTGCTTGGCCGACCGGGCATGGCGGCGGAGGGGACCTCGGCTAGCTCTCCTCCAGTGGAGACTGCGACTGCGGCTCCAGCCGCCGAGGAGCCTCCCTCCCCACCAGTCGTCGCTGCACTTTCGGTCAGTCCGGAGCGTCTCGCGCTCGCAATCGGGGAGTCCGCGCCGGCTCGTGCCAGCGCTGTGGCGCTGGACGGATCGCCGATCCCCGGGGCGGAGATCCTCTGGGAGTCCTCCGCGCCCGGGGTGGCACGTGTCGATGCCTCCGGCGCCGTGACGGCAACCGGTGCTGGAACGGCGCGACTCGTGGCGCGCAGCGACACGATCACCGCCGAGATCCTCGTGACCGTCTCTGCCCCGGCCAGCCAACCACGATCACGTCCGCCACCTGCGTCCGTCGCCACCGTGGCGGTCGCCCCGGAGACCGCGACGCTCATTCCAGGTCAGACTGCTCGGTTCCGGCCGACCGTTCTCGATGCTCGCGGACGCCCCCTTGCCGACCGCAGTGTGGCGTGGACCTCCACGGACCCCTCGCTGGCGTCGGTGGACCCGGCGGGCATCGTCACGGCACGGCGAGAAGGCACGGTCACGATCCGCGCGAGCAGCGGGGGCCAGGCAGGTACTGCGACCGTGACCATTGGGGCGGAGCCAGTCGCCACCGTGACGATCGACCCCGACGCACGGACCCTCGAGGTCGGTGCCGCGGCCCAGTTATCGGCCCGGATCCTCGGCTCTGCAGGCAGCACGCTCGCTCATCCGGTCACATGGCGATCGAGCGACCCGAGGGTCGCCAGTGTGTCGGACGCGGGGGTGGTGCGCGCCCTCGCACCTGGCAGCGTAATGGTGACGGCTGCGGCCGGGGGACACACGGGGCAAGCATCCATCTCGATACGCGCGGCGCCCGCGCAGGCCGACCCGGAGCCAACGGCAGCCGAGATCGAGACGGTCATCGACGCTCGGCTCGAGTCGTATCGCCGGGCCATCGAGTCGGCGGACGTCGCGGCCGTCCGGCGTGCGTTCCCCGGAATGCCCGCCAGCCAAGAGAACAACTGGCGCGGGTTCTTCCGGTTAGCGGAAGACCTGCAGGTGACGTTCACCGTCATCAATCGTGGGACCGGCGCGTCACGTGCCACCGTGCGGGTGCGCGCACGGTACCGGTACCGCGCCGACGGTCCTCAAGACCAGACGTCGGAGTTCACCGCAACCTTCGAGCGCGTCGGGCAGGACTGGCGCCTGATCGGCATCGAGTGACCCCCGGGGTTCGCGCTCGCCGGCGCACTCCGAACAGACCATGGAGGATGCATGCATCGTAGTGCCGCACTCGTTCTCGTCGGCTCCCTGTGCGCGACGTCGGTCCAGGCGCAGGGACTACGGGACCAGATCAGTCAGCTGTTCATCTTCGGTGAGGGAGAGAGCGCGCTCTTCCTCGCCGGCTCGGGCGATCCGGGCAATCCACAGAACATTCAGGTACACGGCGATCACTTCATCCCAGCCGCGGTGGAGAGCAACGGCTCCATCATCGTGTTCCTCGAAAACTCGATCGCGAGTCAGCTGTCGAACCTCCCGTTCAGCTCGACGAGCGGCGGACGGACGTTTCGGTTCGAGGGCGGCGTGCCGATCGCGACGTCGACCTCTCCGGGACCGATCTTCGCTGAGCGCGCCCTCACCCTGGGCCGCGGGAGGCTCCTGATCGGAGCCAATGTGAGCCGGTTCAACTTCCAGTCGGTGCGCGGCATCCCGTTGGACGCGATCGCGCTCACGTTTACCCACGAGAATGTCGACTTCCCGAACTGCGACCAGATCTTCAACAGCGACTGCTCGATCATGGGAGTCCCCGCGTGGGAGAACGACGTCATCACGCTGGACCTGGCGCTCAACCTGGACGTCACCTCCACCCTGTTCACGCTGAGCTACGGGCTGCTCGACTGGATCGACGTCGGGGTCGCGGTGCCCCTGATCTCCAACTCGCTGCGGGGCAACTCGCGGGCCGAGGTCGAGCCCTTTAGTTCCGACGCGAACCACTTCTTCTCCGGCACCGTCGAGAATCCCGGTCTCACCGCCGAGCGTTTCGTCGAAGGTTCGGCCACGGGTCTCGGGGACGTCGCCGCCCGCGCCAAGATCCGCGTGGCCCGCACCGACCAGACTGCCTTCGCCATCCTCGGCGACGCCCGGTTCGCCACGGGCAGTGAGGAGGACCTGCTAGGCTCAGGCGAGTTCGCCGTCCGCGGACTCGGCATCGTCTCGGCCCAGTTCGGCGCGTTCTCCCCCCACGCCAACGTGGGGTACCTCTATCGCAACGGCGACATGCAGAACGACGCCTTCCTGGCCACGCTGGGATTCGATCACCTGCTCGCCGACTGGGCGGCGCTGGCGGTGGATCTGATCTCGGAGTTCCAGGTGGGCGAGAGCAAGATCGTGACACCCGAACCGGTCTCGATCGAGGTGCCCTTCGCTCGAAGCATAACGACGACGAACATCCCGGACACCCGCGACGACATCATTGCAGGTTCGTTCGGATTCAAGTTCCTGACGCCGTCCGGCATCACGATCGTGGCCAACTCCCTCTGGCCTCTCAACGACGGGGGCCTCAGGGCGTCGGTGGCCTGGACGCTGGGGTTGGAGTACAACTTCTGAGCGGGTACCGGGCGCTCGAATGGAGCGGCGCCGGCGGCAGCGCCGCTCCATTCGCTGCGGCGTGCGGCGGGACTACTCCGCTCCCGCCGCCGCGCCGGAGGTGAGGTACGCCCACATCGCTTGCAGCTCGTCGTCGGTGTGAAGTGCAAACGTGCGCCAGGGCATTGCCGCATCGAGGATCGTGCCGTCGGGTCGCATCCCCTCCCTGAGAGCGCGCACGAAGTCAGCCCCGCTCCAGCCTGCAAGCCCGTCGGCATCCGGCACGAGACTTCCGGCGGTCGGCGCAGAGGAGCCGGCACCCGGTACGCGTCCCCCCCTGAGATCGACGCCATGGCAACCCCGGCAGGGCCGCGTCAGGTATTCCCCGAACGCAGGCGTCACCTGTCTCGCGACCTCCCCCGGATGCGGGGCCTCGTGGTCGATCTCGACGGCAGGGAACAACCCCCGGGGTGCGATCGCGGCGGCAATGCGGCCGACGGGCCCGACAGTCCGGCCGCCGACGTAGTTGTCCACCGGCTGGAGCTGTAGCAGGTAGGCGACTAGCCGACTCACGTCCTGGTCACTGAGGTGAGCGTAGTCGGCCGACGGCATGATCATGAGCGGGCGACCTGTGGCATCGATGCCGTGTCGGATGGCTCGCTCGAACCCCCCCGCTCCGTAGTCCGCGCCGATGCCTCCGGCACCGCGCGTGAGATTGGTGGCCGGCAACACCGCGAACATCGGTGCGTCGATCATCTCGCTCCCGGCGAGGTTGGCGGCGTGGCAGTCGGCGCACCCGAGCACCAACGACAATCGCTCTCCCTCGGCCAGGGATGCGGAGTCCGTCGGAAGCATCAGCCTCTCGTCCGGTACGGCAAACCGACGGTCGATCTTCCGGCCCCCGATCATGAACAGCAGTCCCGTGATCACGACGACGCCGGTCATGAGTCCGGCGGTGGTCCACACTGCGATCCTGAGGCCCCGTGGCATCGCTCCCCTCCGTGCGACCGATACTTCAGCGTGTCGGCTGGCGATACACCGTGCCGCTCTTCATGACAAAGACGACATCCTCGAGCACGCGGACGTCGTCCAGGGGATCGCCGCGCACCGCGATCAGGTCCGCGCGCATCCCCTCGGCAATGCGCCCCCGATCGGCGACGTCGAGCAGATCCGCCGCGTACAGCGTCGCGGTCCGGATCGCCTCGATCGGCGTCATCCCCCGTTCCACGAGCACCGCAAACTCCTTCCCGTTGTCCCCGTGAGGAAACACGCCAGCGTCGGTCCCGTACGCGATCTTCACACCGGATGCGATGGCCCTGCCGAGACTCTCCCGCGCGCGGGGCAGGACGAACTCCGCCTTTGTGCGAATGGGTGGCGGTAGCGCATCCATGTCGATCACACTCGCGAGGTACGAGGTTGGCACGAGATACGTGCCGTGCTCCAGCATGAGACGGACCGCCTCGTCGTCGAGCATCGAGCCGTGGTCGATGGACGAGACACCGGCGCGCACCGCCGCCTTGATCCCCTCGGTACCGTGCGCGTGCGCCGCCACCTTGAGTCCGTGCCGGGTCGCTTCCTCGACAATCGTCCGCATCTCCTCGTCCGAGAACTGTTGCGCCCCAACTGGTCCCTCGAACGACAGCACGCCTGCGGTCGCGCAGAACTTGATGACGTGCGCGCCATGCTTCACCTGATACCGCAAGGCACGCAGCACACCCTCCGGTCCGTCCGCGATTCCCTCCTCCGGTCCCGTCTCGGCGATGCCCGGCGCGAACCCGGTGACGTCGCAGTGCCCACCCGTGATCCCGAGCGCGTGGCCGGCTGGAATGACGTGTGGCCCTTCGACGAACCCCCGATCGATGGCCCGCATCAGCGCCACGTCGGCGAATCCGCCCGACCCCACGTCACGCACGGTGGTGAACCCTGCATGGAGCGTCAGCCGGGCGTTGCGCGCGGCGCGCAATGCGATGTCCGCCGAGGTCTCCTTCACTGGGCGGTTGACCCAGTCGCCTTCGAGGTCATAGCCCAGGTGCGTGTGGGCGTCCATGAGGCCCGGAAGGAGGGTCACGTCCCCGAGGTCAATGACCGCGACGCCCTCGGCAGGGAGGCCGGTTACGATCCCGACGATATGACCTCCGGCAACGGTCACCGAGACGTCGTGGACCATCGTGCCCCGCTCGACATCCAGCATCCGTGCCGCGTGCACCACCGTCGTCTGGCCAGCGGCGGGCAGTGGGGCCATCATTGCGAGGAGCGCTACGGACCAGATCCGCCGTGGAGCCATCGTCGTCCCCCTTCGGATGTGCCAAGGTGGCGTCACCGCGGGACGGATGACGCGGCGAGAAACCTATCCGACCGTGGTGCGGAGCGCCACGCTGGCGAACCGGGATGCCGCTTAGGGGTAGATCGACCCACGGTCACAGAAGGAGGGTATCGCCATGTCCAACAGGCACACGCGCAACTCGCGGATAGTGGTCGGCCTCACGGCTCTCGTCCTGGCGGGCTGCGGGCCGCCGCAGGAGCGCATCGATGAACTGGAGGCCGCTGCGGCCCAGCGCGACACGCTGCTGCAGGAGGTCGCCGATCTCGCTCAGCTGATGAGCGACGTGAACGCCGAGCTGGCAGACGTGCAACTCGAGGGCGTCGAGCTGGCGCAGGCCGAGTCGCCCCTGCAGGCGGAGCGTGACAGCATGCTGACCAAGATCCGGGTGCTGAATACCCGGTTCGACTCTACGCAGACACGGCTCGAGGAGTCGCGACGGCGGATCCGGTCGCTATCCCAGATCTCGGACAGCCTGCGGGCTCAGCTCGAGGAGACGATCACCAACTACGAGCGGATGATCGAGGCGCAACGCACGAACATCGCGGCACTGACCGAGCAAGTGCAAAGCCTCGAAACCGCGAACGTGCGTCTCGCCGCGACCGTCGACACGCTCGCGGCGGAAGTTGATACGCTCCGGACTGCAGCGACGACGGTGTACTACATCGCGGGCACCAAGGACGAGCTGCTCGATGCCGGCGTGGTCCAGAAGGAGGGCGGCGCGCGCTTCCTGTTCATCTTCGGCAAGCGCGGTGAGACCCTCGTCCCGGCACGCGACATCGACGCCTCGAGGTTCACGCCGATCAACATGTGGGAGGCCACGGAGATCACCCTACCGTCGCCCGACCGACAGTACCGGATCGTTTCGCGGCAGGACCTGACGTATCTCGCCGCACCGCCGGATGAAGAGGGTCTGATCAGCGGCCCGACACTCCAGATCGGGGCGCCAGACGGTTTCTGGAAGTCCTCGAAGTATCTGATTCTGGTCGAGGAGTAGGCGCCCAGGCCGTCACCGGGGGGCTCAGAACGCGGGGCCGCCTCGGTGCAGACGGTCGTCGATCAGCACGAGCATACCCTCGACGACGGTCTTCACGAGCAAAGTGAGCGGGGGAACGGTCACGACCATGAGCAGGACCGTGAGCCCTTGCCTGAGATCGGTCGCGCACCACGCCGTGATGCCGATGACCGCAACGGTGAGGGCCACGATGCGTACCGTGGCGACGACGCGATCCAGCATGCTGCCTCCAGTTGCGAGCGTGAGAGTGTCAGGCCGGGTTGGGGCCGTATTCCCGCGTCCGGCCGACGCCTGCGGTAACACGACTGAATCTATCGGCTTTCGTCCGCGCGGGGTACGGAGCCCTGTGTGCAATGCGTGGAAGATCCAGCCGGGATGCGCCGCCTAGGAATCGAACCTAGAACCTACTGATTAAGAGGTAGTCCTCATCGGCAGCCGCGCGCGACAAGCCGAGACGATGCCAGACAAACTGCGACCGTTCACGACCACTCGTGACCTGCAAAGACCTGGGATGTCACCCCGGAGTCACCCACGAGAATCGAACTTGGACTGCCGGTAGTGACTCTCGCGGGAACTCCTTCAGCCTGGTCGACTCCACTTCCCCCTCACCACTCCAGATCCATCACCCAGATGTCACTCTCGTACTCGGCGACTGTGACGTAGAGGTGCTCCGAACCAACGGTGAGGCCAAACCCTACCATCTCCAGCGAAGGATCGTCGCTCACGAGCACCTCGGTAGCCTCACCCCCGTCGGCCGGAATCCACCACACTCCGAGTTGGTCCCCTTTTGGACGACCATAAAAGTAGACTCTGGAGCCGTCCAGTGAGAACTGGGGCACAGCCTCTCCCTCGAATCCGGCTGTCGAGGCATCATAGCGCCAAAGGGCTTCCCCTGCCCGTGACACTCGTACGATCTCGTGCCCCGCGTCGCATACCAGGCTCAGACCGTCAGGAGCCCAAGCGGGGAACCCGCACCCGAAGTCAGTCAACGGAAACGGGTCGCTCCACGGCCCACCGACGCTGTCCCGCGTTAGGATCCAAGAGCGGTACCCCCCAACGCCTTGGGGTCCCTGAGAGTGATACGCAAGGGTCAGTCCGTCCGGCGACCAATCTGGATGGCCGTCCGCGCCGGGGAAGTCCGTGAGCTGCTCGGGAGTACCACCGTCGGCCGACACAACGAGCACCTCGGTGCTGCCGTTGCCTCGCTCCGGACTCGCGGCATAAAACGCAATCTCAGATCCGTCCGGGGACCAGTCAGGTGCGAACTCAACGCCGTCGATGTCGGCGACCGGCCGGGGCTCCCCACCCGCGAGCGGCATCGTGTAGAGGTCGAACTCTCCCCGGATGTCACTGTCGAAAGCGATCCACTCACCGTCTGGGGACAGCGAGTGCTCCTCAATGACCTGAGTACCGGTGGTGACCGGGACGGCGTCCCTGATCGAGACAGAACCGATTCGGGGAATCGGAACCGACCAGATGTTCTGCGCCACTGTGAACTTGGCATAGGCAAGCTTCCTGCCGTCCGCTGAAACCGAGATGGAGTGGGGGTCCGAAGAACCGAGCACGCTTCGCGGGGACCCTCGTGGTCCGTCCGGCCCCACTTCGACGATGTAGATCCCTCTCGGGCCATCCCGGTTGGACACGAACAGCAGATGCCGGCTGTCAGGAAGCCATTGCGGACTCACATTGAGGCTTGCCTCATCCGTCACGGGAATCGGTTCGCCGCCATCAGCATCCAGAAGCCAGATGGATGCGTTGGATACGTTCCCGCTCCATCTCCATTGAGGATTCCCGTTCACGTAGGCGATCCATCGGCCGTCGGGTGACCAGGCGAGAGAGTGCGGCCCCCACGGGTTTATCGTGTGCACGCCCAGGAGCTCAGGCTCTCCGTCGTCTACCGAATACGCGTAGATGCTGTCCCGAGACGCGAACGCCACACGCGTTCCATCCACGGACCACGCGTAACGATCGGACGCACGCCGTGGAACGCTGATGGTCCGGTCGGAGCCCCCGAGCCTCCCCACCTCCTTCCAGTCACAAGCAAGACGTCCGAACGGTTGGATGCAGGCTGCAAAGCGTACGGAAGCGCCGTCGGGCGTCCACGACGGATGACGATGGTACGCACCGACATCCTCACCGGGGTGCGATTCACCCCCACTGCCGACGTTGATGGTACTCCGGACCGCAATGCGCCCACTCTGGCGTACGACGTATGCCACATCGCTCCCGTCCGGCGAGATTGCCTGTTGGTACTCGACGCCGGGGGCATTCGTTACACGGACGATGTTGGACGTGGTGATGATGAGCGGGCCGCTCTTGAGAAGCTGCATCCCCAAGAAGCCGATCACGATCAATGCAGCGGCACCTCCCAATGCGGCCGGGACGAGCCGGCGTCCCTGGGACGGGGCTGCCGGCAAGGGCCGGGTGTCCATCGGCGTCACGCCCCCGCTCGGGGTCGTCAAGGCCTCCAACTGCGATAACAACTCCTCGGCACTCTGGAAGCGATCTGCCGGCTTCTTCTCCAGGCACCGCAACACCAACTGCTCCAGCACGGGTGGCACCGTGTCTCGGTGCTTCGTGACAGGCTGCGGTGCTTCGGTCATGTGCGCCGACAGGATCATCTGCGGGGTGGTGCCCATGAACACCGGACGCCCAGTCAGTAACTCGTACGCCACTGCCCCCACCGCATAGATGTCCACCCGCTGATCGAGATGCGGATCGGCAGACGCTTGTTCAGGAGCCATGTACGCTGGGGTGCCGAGGGCGACACCGGCGGTGGTGAGCTTCTCTCTCCCCGTCGCTTCACTCACCGCCTTCGCGACACCGAAATCCGTCACCAGGGCGTGACGGCCACGGAGCAGAATGTTCTCTGGTTTGATGTCGCGGTGAACGACGTTGTTGGCGTGGGCTTCGGTCAGCGCGTCCACCACGTCCCGGAGAATCCGCACCGCTTCGCCGATCGGTAGCTCCCCTTCCTTCGCCACCTTGTCCCGCAGCGACTGCCCCTCGACGTAGGGCATGACGTAAAAGAGGAAGCCGTCTGCCTCCCCGGAGTCGTGCAAGGGCAGTATGTGGGGGTGCTGTAACCGCGCGGCCACTTCGATTTCACGCAGAAACCGCTCGGGCCCCAGCGTGGCTGCGAGGTCAGGACGAAGCACCTTGATGGCAACTTGCCGGTGGTGCTTGAGGTCCTCGGCAAGGTAGACCGTCGCCATCCCACCGCTGCCAATCTCACGGTCGATGGCATAACGGTCGACGAGTGCAGTCTTCAGACGCTCGAACAGATCGGACACCACCTCACCGCCCCCGGTTTAGCCCAGCCTAGGATAGGGTGTGGCGCACCGAGAAACTAGAGCGAGGCAGACCGAGAACAGGATTGAGTTGGTCGGGTATCGCGGTGATGGGGATCCCAAATGCACGAACGGCCACTCGCAGGAGCGACCATCGAGAAGAGAAGTTGTTTAGACGAGAATACGCTCAGCGTTATGCGCCGCCAGGGAATCGACGCGGTGCCGCCCTGAGGCCGCGCAGCGGCTGACGGAAGGCGAGCGCACAAGGTGGGCGCGGCAGCGGTCACCTCGTGAACCCCGGACCTACTGATTAAGATGAGTCACTTCAGGCGACAGCTCACAACAAACGTCAACAATGCCAGACAAGCTGTGGCCGTTCACGACGACACACGACCATTGAGGACCGCCTAGGTCACCCAGGAGTCGCCCACCATCAAGGCAACGGTTTTGAAAGGACCTCGGCGGGATGCCGTCGAGGGCCTCGTGTTTCCATTTCGATTCCTCTCAGGCGGGGAATCGACTGGGGCAGTGTCCGGCTGCGTCCGTCAGGGCCGGCTCTGCCGCCCCTGTGTCTGCGGACATTCCACACGCCTCATCTCTCGTAGATGCTGCCTCCCGAAAGGCGCCGCCCGCTTCCGGTGCATCCGGCCCTCGAAACGGCCTAGACACGGGAGAACCCAAATCACATGTTCGGTTGACACAATGGAGCCGCCCCGACCCGGGCGGAAACGAACATTGAGAACACTCCACCTCCTCTGTGCTCTTACGATCGCCGCGGCAGCGTTCGGTTGTGCCCCTCCCGACGATGCGACCTCGGACGGCCGGCCCAACATCGTGATCATCCTGGCGGACGACATGGGGTTCGGTGACCTCGGGACGTTCGGCTCCGAAATCGAGACACCGGTCTTGGATCGACTGGCGGCCGAGGGCATCCGCTTCTCGAATTTCCACGTTGGGGCTTCGTGCTCGCCGACTCGGACCATGCTCATGACGGGCGTCGACAACCATCGGGCGGGACTGGGCAACATGCTCGAGATCCAAGCCGACAATCAGTTCGGCCAGCCTGGGTACGAGGGTCACCTCAACGACCGGGTTGTGACCGTGTCCACGCTTCTCCAAGATGCTGGGTACCACACGTACATGGTCGGGAAATGGCACCTGGGATCCGACGTCGAGAACATCCCTCACGCGCGGGGCTTCGAACGCTCTTTCGCCCTCATGGAGAGTGGGGCCGACAACTGGGTGAACATGCCTTACGGTCCTCTCTATGAGCGGGTGCACTACTATGAGGACGACCGCGAGGTCGACCTGCCCGAGGACTACTTTTCGACGGACTACTACACCGACAAAGTGATCGAATTCATCGGGTCGAACGCCGCAGACGACGCCCCCTTCTTCGCGTACGTCTCCTACCAGGCGGTCCACATGCCGCATCAGGCTCCTCGCGAGTACGTGGACAAGTACAACGGCGTCTAT
The DNA here is from genome assembly GCA_039591485.1 of Gemmatimonadota bacterium. Taxonomy (GTDB): domain Bacteria; phylum Gemmatimonadota; class Gemmatimonadetes; order Gemmatimonadales; family GWC2-71-9; genus JAOTVV01. Next base: position 1,522 of record JBDHDN010000023.1, on the reverse strand, counting down.
GACGATGGCTGGGACGCAGTTCGTGGCGCGAGGCTGGAGCGACAGAGGGCGCTGGGACTTGTGAGTGACGGCGTGGAGGTCGCAGACCAGTTTGACAAGACCGCCCTACCGATATGGAGAATCCCGGCGTGGGACGCCTTGTCGGCCGATGAGCGCGGTTTCGCGGCGCGTCAGATGCAGGTCTACGCTGGCATGGTCGACAACATGGATGTGAACGTCGGTCGGCTTATGGACTACCTCGAGGAGATCGGCGAAGCGGATCACACGCTCGTCATCTTCCTCTCTGATAACGGGGCGGATCCGAATCAGCTGCAGTTCACCCCGGCGTACCGGCCTTGGTACGAGGCTAATTATGACAACACGTATCCTGCCGATTTCGACGGGGACTACTCAGAGCTTGGACAGGCCGGTTCTTTCTCTGCATACGGTCCGGGTTGGGCCGCAGCCGCCAACACACCGCACAGCTACTTCAAGACCTTCTCGGCAGAGGGAGGAATGCGGGTGCCGTTCATCGCTCGCTATCCCGGACGGATCCCGCCGGCCCAGACCACCAACGCCTTTGGGTTCGTGAAGGATGTGGTCCCAACACTCCTCGAGGTCGCTGGTGTCACGGCTCCGGCCGGCTCGTACGACGGCCGAGAAGTGCATGTGCCTGATGGGGCGAGCATGTGGGACGTGCTCACAGGCGAGGCGGATGCCGTCCACGCCGACGACGAAGTGATCGGGTACGAACTCGCAGGCAGCAGCGCGGTCTTCCAGGGCCGGTACAAGCTGGTCCTCGACCCCGCGCCGAAAGGCTCTGGGGTCTGGGAGCTCTATGACGTCATCGAGGACCCGTCGGAACTCACGGACCTCTCAGCTGCCATGCCCGAGCTCGTGGCACAGCTGACGGGGGCCTACGAGGCGTGGGAAGCCGCTAATGGTGTCGTGCCCGTTCCGGGGGCCTACGAGGCGTGGGAAGCCGCTAATGGTGTCGTGCCCGTTCCGGAGGACTACAACCCCGTGACACAACTCCAGCGCAACATCGAGCGGGGTCGAGCACACTAGGGCACTTTCAAAGCCATCACGGCCGACCTGGGGGTCCACCGCACTCCTTTACGAGTTGCGGCGGTCGTTCGGACGGTGGCACGCAGAGGTACGCATACCGACATCGCGCATTCAGGCCTACATGGGCCACAATCCGGCCACGACGACCGGACAGCTACCTGCGGTCGAACATCGAGCCGTACGCGACAGAGGATGCGGATCGGTTGGGTGAACACCTGGCGGCGAGCCGCGCCCGGACACAGTTGAAGACGGTGGTTTGACCGTTCGTCACCCAGGAACCACCCACGGCCTTGGTGAGCCACCATGGAAACACAAAGCGCGACGGCACTCAACGTGCTGTCGCGCTTCGCATTACGAGCAGTGCGCCGCCTAGGAATCGAACCTAGAACCTACTGATTAAGAGTCAGTTGCTCTGCCAATTGAGCTAGCGGCGCTGGGGGCGAAAAACATCACCAGAACCGGCCACCCGCGCAAC
>JBDHDN010000022.1:0-17198 GCA_039591485.1 Gemmatimonadota bacterium | reverse complement strand
GGGGGTCGGCGCGTACCGTCCCGAGGGCACGAAGCACGGTCCGCCGATCCGGTCGTGTCGCGATTATCCCCCCGACGGGGACAAGCGCGTGCCCGACCTGCGAACGGCGCTCGAGCGGTGCGGGCTGCACGATGGGATGGTGATCTCGACCCACCATCATTTCCGGAACGGTGACCGCGTCGCACTGATGGCGCTGCAGACGGCCGCCGATATGGGCGTGAAGGAGCTCATGTGGTTCCCGAGTGCATCGTTCCCCTGTCACGAGCCCGTGATCGATCTCATGAACCGGGGCGTGGTGCACCACATCGAGGGGAGCATGAACGGACCGCTCGGAGAGTTCTGCTCGCGCGGGAAGATGCGCGGCATGGGCGTGCTCCGCTCCCACGGCGGGCGCTGGCAGGCGGTGCAGGACGGCGAGGTCAAGATCGACATCGCCGTGATCGCGGCACCATCGGCCGACCCTTTTGGCAATTGCGATGGCTCACACGGTCCGTCGGCGTGCGGATCGCTCGGGTTCGCCCTCGCCGATTCGCTCTACGCCGATCGGGTCATCGTCGTCACGGACAACCTCGTGCCGTTTCCGTGCGTGCCGTGGCAGATTCAGGGCAACAACGTCGACTGTGTCGTGGTCGTCGACTCTATCGGCGATCCCTCCAAGATCGTTTCCGGCACGACGCAGATCACGCGTAGTCCAGACCGGCTGCTCATTGCCGAGTATGTGGCGCGGTTCCTCGCCGACGCTGGGATCATGCGGGAGGGCTTCTCGTTCCAGGCGGGCGCTGGGGGCATCGCGCTGGCCTTCGTGCAGGTCCTCAAGGAGCTGATGCAGCAGGCGGGTGTGAAAGCCCGGTTCGTCCGCGGTGGGTCGACGCAGTACTTGGTACAGTTGCTGAAGGAGGGGCTCACCGACTACATCCTCGACGGTCAGACGTTCGACCTCGCCGGGGTGCAGTCGATCGCCTCGGACCCCCGCCACGTCGCGACCTCGCCGTTCACGTCGTACAACTTTCACGGCAAGGGCAGTTTTGCCTCCATGGTCGACGCTACCGTGCTGGGGGCCACCGAGGTAGACGTCAACTTCAACGCCAATGTCATCACCCATTCCGACGGCCTGCTGCTGCACGGGATCGGCGGGTGGCAGAACTGTCTCACCGCCGGCTGCACGGTCCTTGCCCTCCCGTCGTTTCGCGACCGGATCCCCGTGATCGTCGATGAGGTAACCACGATGACGGGGCCCGGCGAGCTCATCGACGTCGTCGTCACGGAGCGGGGCATCGCCGTCAACCCGCGCCGCGAGGATCTGCTGACGGCGCTCCGCGGGTCGGAGCTGCCCGTCCGACCGATCGAGGAGTTGAAGGAAGAGTTGGAGGTGATGCTGGGCGGACCACCCGCGAAGCCCGCACTCACCGACGACCCAGTCGCCATCGTCAAGTGGGTGGATGGGACCGTGCTCGATACGGTCTGGCGGGTCGAGGAGGGCAGGAGCGGATCGTAGCTGGAGAATTTCCGATCAGTTCACTTCCCTCGTCCCGCACGCGCACGCGGCGCATTCCGAAGGTTTCCGCTCTCGATTGTCGGGGCGCACAGGCTTAAGGCCGGTTTCATCGCCTCTTCACGCACCCGCTCGCTACTTCTCCCTGTCTGCTCGAATCCGACGCTCCTATTTCGAAGGTGGCCGGTCATGACGGGGATCGTGGGCTATGGGGCGTTCATCCCGCGGAATCGCATCACCAGTGAAGAGATCGCCCGGCAGTGGGGGAAGGATCCGGCGACCATCCGGCGTGGCCTGCTCCTCGAGGAGAAATCCGTGCCCGGGCTCGACGAGGACACGATTACCATTTCAGTGGCGGCCGGCCGGAGCGCCCTGGCTCGGGCCGGCATCGATCCCAGACGCGTGGGTGCGCTCTACATCGGATCCGAGTCGCACCCCTACGCCGTGAAGCCCAGCGGCACAGTGGTGATCGAAGCCCTGGGTATCGGTCCGGAGGTGCACGTCGCCGATTTCGAGTTCGCGTGCAAGGCGGGAACAGAGGCGATGTTCGTCGCGTTCGCGCTGGTGGAATCGGGTCGGGTGGAGTACGCCATGGGCGTCGGCGCCGACACGTCGCAGGGCGCGCCCAACGACGCGCTGGAGTTCTCCGCATCAGCCGGCGGAGCTGCCTACGTCTTCGGAAAGCAGAACGTTGTCGCCGAGGTGCAGGAGACCTACAGCTATACGTCGGATACGCCGGACTTCTGGCGGCGGGAAGGTGAGTTCTATCCGCGTCACGGTGGCCGATTCACTGGGGAACCGGCGTACTTCCGCCATGTCACGGCGGCGACGAAGGGTATTCTGGCGAGGACCGGTCTGAAGCCGTCCGACTTCCGCTACGCCGTCTTTCACATGCCAAACGGCAAGTTCCCGCTGACGGTGGGCAAGCAACTCGGCTTCTCCCGCGAGCAATTGGAAGTCGGCTGGCTCGTCGCGACCATGGGCAACACGTACTCGGGGTCCTCACCGACCGGTCTAGCCGCCATTCTCGACGTGGCGGAGCCCGATGATGCGATCCTCATCACATCGTTCGGCTCGGGTGCGGGAAGCGACTCCTTCGTGCTGCGGGCCACGGCGCTCCTACCCGAGCGACGTGCACTAGCGCCGACGGTCCGCGCCATGCTGGACGGTCCGCGCCGGTACCTGAGCTATGGTGAGTATGCCAAGTACCGCGAGAAGATCATCGTGAACCACTGACGAGGAGCGTGCAGCCCCGGGGTGGAAGGGGTCCAGCCGGGGGTGCGGGGGGGACGGCATATGCGTGAAGTCGCGATCGTCGCGGTGGGCATGACACCCTTCGGTGAGTTGTGGCAGTCGAGTCTGCGCGACCTCTTCGTTCAAGCGGCGCGGGAGGCGCTCGACACGGTCGGGTGTCCGCGGCCGGACTCGATCTTCGTCGGCAACATGTCGGGGGGGCAGTTCGTGGGTCAGGAGCACCTGGGGCCGCTCATGGCCGATCATCTCGGGTATGCCGGTGTGCCTGCGACCCGGGTTGAATCGGCGTGCGCCTCGGGCGGGGCCGCGCTGCGCGCGGCGTATTTCGAGGTGGGGGCGGGCGGAAGCGACCTCGCTCTCGTGGTCGGCGTAGAGAAGATGAACGACGGCGCCGACGTGACGGAAGTACTCGCGACCGCCGCCGACCAGGAAACGGAGGTCTACCACGGGATCACCTTCCCGGGGCTGTATGCCATGATCGCCCGCGCACATATGGAGACGTACGGGACCACCGAGGGCGATCTGGCCGTGGTATCGGTCAAGAACCACCGACACGGCGCGATGAACCCCAAGGCGCAGTTCCGACGCGAGGTGACACTCGAGGACGTCATGACGTCCTCCATGGTGGCGGATCCCTTACGGCTGCTGCACTGCTCACCCGTGAGCGACGGTGCGGCTGCGGTGCTGCTATGCCCACTCGAGCGGGCCCGGGAGTTCACGGACAAGCCGGTGAAGCTCCGCGGGTCCGGGATGGCGACGGCACCGATGGCGCTCGCCGACCGCGCCGATCCGGCATTCCTCGACGCAGTGAGCCTGGCGGCGTGTCGGGCCTATGAAGCATCGGGAATCGGACCATCCGACGTTCACGTCGCTGAGGTGCACGACTGCTTCGCAATTGCCGAATTGTGTGCGCTCGAAGCGCTGTGCATCGCGCCGCGGGGTGAGGCGGCCGAGCTGACGCGGGCCGGCGAGACGACGCACGGCGGACGGATTCCCATCAACACCAGCGGCGGCTTGAAATCGAAGGGCCATCCAGTGGGGGCGACCGGCGTTGCGCAGGTGATCGAGATCGTCGAGCAGCTGCGCGGCGAGGCGGGCGCACGTCAAGTCAAGGGTGCCACGATCGGGTTGACCCAAAACATGGGTGGGTCGGGCGCGAGCTCGGTTATCCACGTCTTCGAGAGAGTGTGACGATATGCCGAGTCCGAGATACGCGAGAGAGATTCCGGCCCGGTACCGGCTCGAGGCGGCGCGGTGCTCCGGATGTGGCAAGGTGGTCTTCCCGGCACGTCGCGTATGCCCGGATTGCCGCGCGACCGAGTTCGAGACGCTGCCCCTCTCGCAGCGCGGCAGGGTCGTCACGGGCACCGTGATCCACGTGGGTCCATCCGCATTCGAGATGGCTCAGCCGTATCCGATGGCCATCGTCGAGACGCCGGAGGGAGCTCGGCTGATGGTGCAGGTGGCAGACTGCGACGTGGAGGACGTCCGTCCGGGATTGCACGTCGACCTGGAGTTCCGACTGATCCGTCGGGAAGGGGACGGCGGGATTCTCTGCTACGGACACAAGGCCGTGCCACAGCGCGCCGCAGGCTAGGGAGGCGAGCCATGCACAGGATTCGGGTGTGGGCCGAGCTGAGTGACGAGAAGTATCACGACTTCGAGGGAGAAGCGCGACGGCAAGGCGTGCGGATCGAGGAGCTGCTCGAGCGCACGGTCAACTGCCTGCTACGGGAGCTTGAGCGTGACGAGCGGGAGGACACGAGCTTCATCGTGCCGTCCTGACCCGCGATGGGCGGGTGAGGTGAGCCATGCAGCATCTGGACCTGACGCCGGACGAGGTCGCGATCCTGGAAGATCTCCTGACGAACGATCTCTCGGATCTGCGAATGGAGATTGCGCACACCGATCGGCTTGAGTATCGCGAGCGGCTGAAGGCGCGGAAGGCCGTGCTCACCAAGGTGCTCGAGGCGCTCGGACGGTCGGCAACGGTGGGAGCGGAGTAGCCCGCAGGACTGCGCCGAGTGCGTGCGTACGGGTCTGCCACACGCTCGCGCTGGTCATTGCGGCGGTGGCCGTTCGTGAGCCAGTGATGGAACAGCAGTCTACCCCACTTCCCGCGCCCGACCGGGCCGGACGGGCACCCCTGGAGACCCTCCTCGACCGCCGGAGCTCCGAGCGCGAGTTCGCCGGTCGTCCGCTGGGACTCGGGGAGCTCGCCCAGCTCGCGTGGGCCGGTCTCGGGAGGAGTCGGGCGGGAAGTGGACGGACCGTTCCCTCCGCTGGTGCGCTGTATCCCCTTGATCTGTACCTCGTGGCGGGTGATGTCAGAGATCTCGCCCCCGGCGTCTACTGGTACGACGCGGCCGCACATGCCCTCGATCCTCGCTCACCCGAGGATGCACGGCGGGAGCTTGCCGAAGCGGCCCTTGGGCAGTCCTGGGTTGCCGACGCTCCGGCCGTGCTCGTCGTGGCGGCCGTGTACGCGCGCACGACCGGTAAGTACGGTGATCGCGGCGTGCGCTACGCCCTCATGGAGGTTGGGCTCGTCGCCCAGAACGTGTACCTCCAGGCCGAAGCGCTGGGTCTGGGGACCACCTTCGTCGGGGCCTTCGACGGCAACGCGGTGAAAGACGTGCTTGGATTGCCGGATGACGTCGAACCGCTCGCCGTTCTACCGGTCGGCACGCCACCGCGCTAAGAGCCCGCCGCGTCCGGCGGCACCGCGAGCTGGATCGCCGGAGTACACGGGCGTGACCCCACGGCTTGACGTCGGCGTGGCGTCGACGGCCGCTGCTGACTGACGGGATACACCGCCCGTGCGTTGCGGCGGGCAGGTGCCCTCCGCAGATTATCCGACCATGGCGCCCCCCGACGCTGGCCTCTCTGCGCGGCAACGCCGCATCCTGTCTGCCGTCTGCGAGACCTTGCTCCCCTCGCTCTCCCACGACGCCGATTCCCACGCCCTGTTCGCCACCGGGGCCAGAGCCGCCGGCACCGCCAAGCGGGTGGAGAATCTGATCGGCGCGATCCGGGATCCACGTGACCGCGCGCGGCTCCGGCTGCTGCTCGATGCGTTAGCATCGCCGCTGGTGAGCCTCCTGACTCATCGTCGTCCTCGTGCGTTTGATGCGTTGTCGGACGAGCAGCGCGAGGCCGTGTTGCGAAGCTGGGCCGACTCCGGGATACCGCTTCAGCGGGCGGGGTTTCAGGCGTTGAAGCGCCTTGCGCACGTTGCCTATCTTGCCTGGCCCGTCCAAGACGGCTCGCATCCAGCGTGGAGCGCGGTGGGCTACCCGGGCCCCCTGCCTCACCCGACGCGAGCGATCGCACCGCTGCCGGAGGTCACGATCGACGGAGACACGACCGTCGACTGCGACGTGGTCGTGGTCGGCTCGGGCGCGGGCGGTGGTGTCGTCGCGGGGGTGTTGGCTGAGGCGGGTCGAGACGTGGTCGTGCTGGAGAGGGGGCCCAATCCTGGATCACGTGACTTCACGCAGATCGAGGGTGACATGCTCGCCCGGCTGTATCTCGACGGCGGCCTGATGATGACACGGAGCGGCTCGATGCCGATCCTGGCAGGGAGCTGCGTCGGTGGGGGCACGACGATCAACTACTCGACGAGCTTTCGGCTCCCCATGCCGACACGCCGGCAGTGGGATCGGCACTCGGGGTTGTCGCTGTTCGCGAGCGAGCAGTTCGGTCATTCTCTGGAGCGGGTGTGTGAGCGCCTGAACGTCGGCTCGCAGTGGAGCACTCCCGATGTGCGCGATCGGCTCCTCGAGCAGGGATGCCGAACGCTCGGATGGCACGTGGACGTCATGCCCCGCAACGTCACGGACTGCCTCGAGGGGCTGGAGTGCGGATACTGCGGCTACGGATGCCGCCACGGTGCCAAGAACTCCACTGCCCGCACGTACTTGACCGATGCCGTGGCTCGAGGAGCACGTCTCGTCACCGGTTGTGAGGTCGAACGAATCCTGCTGGAGGATGGCCGCGCGGTGGGGGTCACGGGGACGGTGCGCGGAGCCGATGGCGCCGCCTACCGACTGACGGTCCGAGCAGGTACCGTGGTGGTCGCTGCCGGCGGGATCTACACGCCGGCGATCCTCCGTCGCTCCGGCGTGCGGGACCCGGCTGTCGGCGTCGGACTGCGACTGCACCCCGCCTCCGCCATTCTCGGGATCTTCCCGGATCGGGTCGAGCCGTGGAGCGGTGCGTTGCAGACCCGCTATTCGGACCAGTTCGCCGATCAGCGGCAGGGCTTCGGTGTGAAGCTCGAAACGGCTCCGGCACATTTCGCCCTGGTTGGGAGCGCATTCGGCTGGAACGGGGCGCGCCAGTGGCGGGAGGACGTCGCACGGCTCGGGCACGTCGGCCTTGTCGGACTGCTGCTGCGCGATCGGGACCCCGGGCGTGTCCACGTCGGCACGGACGGACAGCCCCGCGTCAGCTACGAGCTGTCACGGTTCGACGCGGCCCACGTGCGACGGGCGATGATCGAGGGCGCCCGGCTGCTTGCCACGACGGGTGCGACCGAAGTGTGGACGCTGCAGACGCCGCCCGTGAAGATGCACACGACCGGCCCGGGGTGGCTCGATCGCTTCGCCAGCGCCGCCGATCGGGTGGGCTACCGCCGCTGCCGAATGTCGTACATCAGCTTCCATCAGATGGGTGGGGCGGCGATGGGCAGCGATCTGCGGCGCTCCGTGGTCGACGCCACCGGCCGAAGCCACACGGTTCGTGGCCTGTACGTGGCCGACGGGGCGACGTTCCCGCACTCGAGCGGGGTCAACCCGATGATCACCATCATGGCGATCGCCGACCACGTCGCCCGGGGGATCGCCGGCGACGGTTGACCACCGGCCCGACCAGATCCCCCACTGTGCAAGTCGTGACACCTTACACGTCATCGGGTTTGAGCGCATTCAATGGAGATGCATGCATGTCCCGAACAACGACACGGATGACCGTATCACGGGTTGTCCATCTGACCGCCGCCGCCCTCGTGCTCTGCCCAACGGTGGGACGGGGGCAGGTGACCCCGCTGCAGTCCTCCGCCGACGATCGGCAGTCGGTCGCCATCACGGTCTACAACCAGAACTTCGGTCTCGTGCGAGAAGTGCGTGACGTCACCCTCACCCGCGGCGAGGTCGAGCTCGAATTCGGCGACGTTGCCGCATCGATCCAGCCCGAGACCGTCCACATCCGGTCGGCTCGCGGTGACGGCATCCGCGTGCTGGAGCAGAACTACCAGTACGACCTGCTGAATCCGCAGAAGCTGCTCGAGAAGTACGTGGGGCGGACCGTGACCGTGTACCGCTACAACGAGTCCACCGGTCGCGAGCAGTCCTTCGAGGCCGAGGTGCTCTCGGTGAACCAGGGCACGATCCTTCGGATCGGCGACGAGATCACGTTCAACTTCCCCGGCCGGTTCTCGTTCCCCGAGATTCCGGAGAACCTCATCGCGCGGCCCACGCTCGTCTGGCTGCTGGACAGCCGCGACGGTCGGCAGGAGTTGGAGGTGTCCTACCTCACCGGCGGCTTGAACTGGAAAGCTGACTACGTCCTCGTGGTCAATGCCGACGACTCGGCGGGCGATCTCACCGGCTGGGTCACGCTCGCCAACCAGAGCGGGGCCACGTACGAGAACGCCGAACTGAAGTTGGTAGCTGGCGATGTGCAGCGCGTGGCGGAGCGAGCCGGACGGCCCCAGCCACAGCTCGAAGCCATGAGGGTCGCGGAAGCAGGCTTCCAGGAAGAGAGTTTCTTCGAGTATCACCTCTATACGCTGGCGCGGCCGACGAACCTGCGGAACAACGAGCAGAAGCAGGTGACCCTGCTCGAAGCAGCGAACGTGGGTGTCCAGAAGCGCCTGCTGTTCTACGGCCAGCCCTACTACTATCGCGGATCCCACGGCCAGGTAATGTCCAATCAGAAGGTGGGTGTGTACCTCGACTTCGAGAACAGCGAGGACGAGAATCTGGGCATGCCGCTGCCGAAGGGCGTCGTACGGGTCTACAAGGCCGATGGCTCGGGGGCGCAACAGTTCATAGGAGAAGACCAGATCGACCATACCCCGCGCGACGAGCGCGTCCGCATCAAGATGGGCGAAGCGTTCGACGTCGTCGGCGATCGTCGGCAGATGGAGTGGCGCGCGGTGAGTAGCTGTGTTTCTGAGAGCGCCTGGGAAATCGAACTCCGCAACCATAAGGACGAGCAGGCCGAGGTGCAGGCATGGGAGCCGGTGGGGGGGGACTGGGAGATCCTCTCGTCGAGCCATGAAGCGACCAGAGTGGACAGCCGCACCTTCACCTTTACCGTGCAGATACCTGCGCGCGGCTCGGCCACGATCGAGTACCGCGTTCGCGTGCGGTGGTGCTGAGCGCCGGGCTACTGGTGATGCACTGAATCGACCCGGCTGAACCGAAGCAGGGACCGGGGGCGGTCGTTCATGCGGCCGCCCCGTTGTACGTGACTGGCACGCAGATATCCGAGAAACCTTCCCATCTCCCCGCCGTATGGTCCGTCGAACACAAGTGGGATGAAGCGGACCATGATGGCTCGAAGCTCGCTGTGCCTGCTCTCGGCGTCCTTGCTGCTCCTGCCGCCCGCGCTTCTCGGTCAGGAGGGCGATGGCGGGCGGTCGTGCGGAGGGAGCGCTCTCAATCTCGGTGTTCGCTGCTCCGGTCTCAGCTTCGGCAACTCGCATTGGTGGAACGGTCTCCGCTTCAACGCGCTCGACCGTGATGTCGAGCGCGTCAATGGCATCAACGTCACGTTGTGGCGCCATGAGGACAACGACCGCGCTGAGTACAACGGGCTGTCGGTCGGGGTCGTGCCCGATGGCGGAAGCTTCCGCGGAGTCACCATCGGCATCGGCGGGGCAGTGGCCGACGACGGCTTCGCGGGCCTCAACATCGGTGGGCTCGGGCTGATCTCCAATGGCAGCGTAACAGGTGTAAACGTGGCCGGCCTCGGTCTGGTCGCCAACGGCTCGCTGACTGGCATCAACGTCGGCGGACTCGGTGCCGTTACCGAGGGCGACATGCTGGGCATCAACCTCGGCGGGCTGGGTGCGGTGTCCAGCGGCAGTATCGCGGGGATCAACGTTGGTGGGCTGGGGCTCGTCAGTTCGGGCAACATGACCGGCGTCAACATCGGAGGGCTTGGCACGGTCTCGAGCGGTTCGATGCGCGGCGTCAATATCGCTGGCCTCGGTCTCGTCGCGACCGGGGAGATGCTCGGGATCAATGTCGCGGGCCTGGGGACGGTTGCAGGCGGTCCGATGAGCGGTGTAAGCGCGGCTGGCTTGGGGCTCGTGGCCTCCGGGCAGATGCAGGGCGTCAGTATCGCGGGTCTCGGCGTGGTCGGGAGCGGCGGTATCCAGGGACTCGCCGTGGGAGGAATTGGTGTCATCGCCTCCGGCGCACCGATCACTGGCATTGCGCTGACGGTCGGCGAGGTGCGCGACTCGATCGGGATTCGCGGGCTGGCCGTCGGCGGCTACCGGGTGCGAACCGAGTACCTCCAAGGGTGGGCGACCGCCATCGTGTGGACCCGCATCGGCAGGCTCGAGGGCGTATCGATCGCGGCCTACAACCGCATCGAGCAGGAGCAGCGGGGTCTCACCATCGGAGTCTTCAATCAGGCTGAGGAATTGCACGGGGTGCAGATCGGCGTGTTGAACTACGCCGGAAACAACGATGGGATCGCCCGCTGGTTGCCCATCGTCAACATGCACCTGGACTAGCTTGCCGCGGGATCTTCCCGTACTCGTCACTTGCCGCGTCGCACCCGGGCGCTGATGCCGGCGATGGGAGAGGCGAAGTGGTACGGGGTACCGTCTTGGCTCTCTCTCGGCTCCTGGAACGGACGGGCGTGACGATCTGAAGCGCCTGCACGTGTTCAGGTTGCTCTCGTCGCAAGCAAGGAGCCTCCGACGTTCCGCAGCGGTGACGGGTATCCCGCCCTCACGATGACCGGATCTTGCGGCACACATGCCGCTACGAGCCGATCAGCTGGCGGGGGGGGAGCCGCGCACCAAGTGACGGACCTTCCTGACAACCCTCCGGCCGAAGCCTACGCCACGATTGACGGCCGCAATGAGCCTGAGGGGACCAAAGACATCGCGGTTGCGGCGGCGCAGGCGTGCCTCGTCTGCGGCATTCAGCTCAAAATAGACGAATTCAACGTGACGGCGCTCTTCGTCGTAGACCAGAAAGCTCAGACGGCGATCGCGGCGCGGCTCACCGGCCGTACCGGGGTTGATCAAGTAGCATCGATCGTCGCGCAATTCCACGAGGCTGCTCGGCGTGATCCTTCGGATTTCCCGCAACCCAAGATCCGCCACATGGATGGCGGGCCGGTGGGTATGTGCATAGAATGCAACGCGCTTTCCCATCTGCAGCAGTCTCTCGAAGTTCGCCCTGATCTTGTCGGCCCTGTTCAAGTACTCGTACGTCGAGCGCAGGCTGCCGTGGACCAGCACGGTATCGTTGTTGAGAAGCGTCTGTGACGGTAGGTGCCTCAGGAATGTGACGGTCGGAGGGCTCAGCAACGTGCGGGTGATCTTGAGCGTGTGGGGAGCGATTGGATTGGTGCAGGTCGAGAAGGGAAGTTCCCCCAAGAGGAGCTGTTCGTGGTTTCCCTTGATGACCTGAAACGCATGTTGCCGTAGCAGTGCGACACACTCTTCCGGAAATCCGTTGTAGCCGACCGCATCACCAAGGAATATCAGGCGATCGAGGTTGAGCGCGTCCAATGCCGCCAGTCCCCTTTCCATGCCTGGCAAGTTGCCGTGGACATCGGCACACACCAGGTTTCTCACGAGGGTGCATCCCTTCGTAGGACGGTCCTCAGCCGCCCCCACGCCCGATGAAGGACTGCCCTGGCCAGGGGCCACGGGTCGTCCCGCGACACTGCGCGTTTCGCGTCCGTGGTCCACGCCCAGCGACTCCAAGCAAGGAGAGTCATTCCCGACTCGCGAGCAGCGAGCACGTCGTGCCATGGTTTGCACCAGGTGAGTCCTACCTTCGGGCTCGGCGGCGGGCCGGCAGAGGTGCCTGTCAGGTCGGCGTAGGCGATGCCCGGCAGATTGACGCCGGCGACGGCGCCAAGATGATGCCACAGGTTGTACCGCGGGTTCACTTCGAGCAGGTGTAGGTTCCCGGCGGAGTCCCGCTTGAAGTCGAACTTCGCAGGCCCCACCAGACCCATCTGTTGCATGCACCAGCGTCCGAGTTCGACGACGTCGGGAGCATCGGAGGTCTCGAGTGCCGTACTGTGTCCGTAGCCAACCGGCCAGGTGCGGATCTTTCGGCCCGTGAACTCGCCGAGCACGTCGCCCGAGGCGCTTACGTAGGCGTGATAGCTCTCGATTGAGGACTCCGGGCCCCGGATGAGCTCCTGCGCCAGGAATTCGGTGCCCGCATCTTGAAGTCGAGGCCAGGCTCGTCGCATTTCGTCGAAGCTCTCGATCTCAATGACCTTTGCCGGGGCGCCGATCCGGCCCCACCGGCCTGACCGCGTGAGGGGCTCCGACACGGATCCCCACCCGGGTTTTCGCGTGAGTGGCTTGAGAATGAAGGGATAGCTGACGTCCAGCTCCGAGAGCCGCAACTCGCTCGTCGGATCGAGGAGCCGCGCTCGGGGGACGGGCAGATCGAGGCGCTCGGCAAGCCGTGCGAAGCGGGCCTTGTCGACTAGGTCGAGCGCGAGCTCGGCATCCGGAACGACGAAACGGAAGCGCCGGGCGAGTTTGTCTCGGTGTTGTGCCACGAGCAACATCTCACCGTCGGTTTCATAGTAGAGCACCGGCGGCTCTGGCTGCTGTCTGCCGAACTGGAGCAAGATGTCCAGCAACGCACCGGGATCCTTCCAGGGGTCAGCATAGTCGAGAGTGGCGACAGTGAACCTCGAGAATCGTGCAGGATTGCCCGGAGAGGCCGCGACGACACAGGGGATCCCGGCGAGGCCGAGCGGCCGCACTAGATCGACATCGCCCATCACACAGGCGAGCGGTCCTGGTCGACTCTGGCGCCGCGTCACCAGCCGCCCCGATTGGAGAAGGGGAGCATCTGATTGCATAACGTGTTGTCCTTTGCCTCGCAGGCCGTGATGCACTCAGCCGTCATGCAGACGACCCATGAGCTGGGCTCAAGAAGATCCGCCAGGCCTCGATCACAGTATGCGCCGAGCACCTCAGAGCGTCCAGGGAAGAGCCGGCGTGGTGCGCTCCGGTAAAGGCAGAATCACGAGATGATGCGTATAGAGGGTCAACCTCGCTATGGATCGCGCAGCGGCCGTTCAAGAGACTCGCTCACCGCAAGGTTCCGCCTCCGACCACCCCGCCGAGATTGTTGTGATGAGGGCGGTCGTTCGTGGCGTGGGGTCATGTAGGTCGGCCTCGACTCGGGTCGCACGCGAACACCCTGCGGCCCGCAAGAAGCTCGCCGAACTGTTTCCTGTGTCAAACGAGACACTTCAGGGATCGTCCTTCTCGGGTTGCCCGTAGCTGGACTGGGTGGTTCGCGAATCCCCGGCTGGGGGCGAGAACATTGGTGGCGGCGAGCGAGGAAGCGTATCACGGGCTGACGAATGCAGCGAGGGGTACCTAGAAACTGCGGGATTGTTGTTCGTCCAGGTTTGCCCCGCACCGCACGTACGTGTGGCATCGATGCGCCACCCTGGGCAGATTCGAGCTCGATACCCGTAGGCCGCAACACCTATTCCACCGAGTAGCGGACAGGCAAGAGCCTGCAACCGATCGCCGGCGCCGGAGCAGGAGGACCCTGCAGAAGCGGGTTGTGCGGCCGATCGGGCTCCGGACGCGGCGTCCAGTCGCTGAGCATCCGAGTGCAGCGCGCCAACCTGAGTGGGTGGCCATCGTCAACCTCCAGGTGAACTGGCGCCCCTGCGGATCCGCCCGCATTCTTCGGGCGATGCGATACACTACCGCCCTGATGCTGGCGTTTGCTCAGGCTGGCCAGGCCCAAGGTGGCATGCCTGCCGCCGCAGCCGTTCCGCTCGTGGATCTGGCGGGCGATACAAGCCGCCAGGTCGTGGTGGACCGGGTGCCAGGTCAGTACTTAGGTCACCCGACGACCGTGCTGCTGGAGGATGGCCGGACCATCATCGCCGTGTACCCGGAAGGACACGGGCGAGGCGCGATCGTCATGAAGCGCAGCACCGACGGCGGGCGGACGTGGGGCGATCGCCTACCGACACCAGAGAATTGGGCCACCTCCCGGGAGGTGCCGACGATCTTCCGGGTCGTCGACGGGTCGGGCGTGCGCAGGCTGCTCCTGTTCTCCGGGCTGTTCCCCATCCGCATGGCGCGGTCGGACGACGACGGGCACACGTGGACACCGCTCGAGCCGATCGGGGACTTTGGTGGGATCGTTGCGATGGCGTCCCTCGAGCGACTGCATAACGGTTCCCACATGGCCCTGTTCCACGACGACGGCCGTTTCCTCCGCGGAAGCGGGGTAGCCGCGACGTTTCGTGTGTACAAGACCCTGTCCTTCGACGGCGGTCACACCTGGAGCGAGCCGCAGGTCGTCACAGGGTATCCTGATGCCGATCTCTGCGAGCCGGGTCTGATCCGTTCCCCCGACGGGGCGCAGCTGGCGGTGCTCCTCCGGGAGAACAGCCGGATGCACCACTCGTTCGTGGTGTTTTCCGACGATGAGGGGGCGACGTGGTCTGTCCCGCGTGAGCTTCCAGCATCGCTGACCGGAGACAGGCACGCAGCCGTGTACGCACCCGATGGGCGGCTCTTCGTCAGCTTCCGCGACATGGCGTCGGGCAGTCGGACCAAGGGTGACTGGGTCGGATGGGTAGGCAGCTACGAGGACATCCGAACCGGACGGGATGGGGCCTACCGCGTGCGGCTCATGGACAACCGGCACGAGTGGGATGCGGCGTATCCGGCTGTGGAACTGCTTCCCGACGGTACCATCGTTGCCACCTCGTACGGGCACTGGACCGCGGACGAGGCGCCGTACATCGTGAGCGTTCGTCTGACGCTGGCCGAACTCGACGATCTCGTTGGTGGGCGCGGCGGGGGCGAGAGGTGACCGAGTACCCGGCAACCACAGTCCCTCGGTCGAGTCCAACGGTGTTGTCGCGCTATCTTCCCCGCTCGTCAACCTCCGCTGCGCATCGCCATGCCTGAACCCGGAACGAACGCGCTGATAACCGACCCGATGGCCGTCTTCGCGTGGCTGGCGGGCCTCGTAGCGGCGATCTTCTGGCTGAGCAGTCTGCCGAAACTCCGGAAACTGTTCGCCGTGACGCCGCCGGTCATATATGCCTACTTCGTGCCGACCATCTCGACGACGATCGGCATCACGCCCGCAGCCTCGTCCGCCTACGACTGGACTATTCGATACCTGCTACCGATGGCCCTGTTGCTGCTCATGATCACGGTCGATCTCAGGAGTCTGCTGCGGCTTGGGCCGATGGCGCTCTTCATGCTGGTGACGGGTACGGCGGGTATTCTGGTCGGCGGCCCTATCGCGCTGATCGTCTTCGGACCCTTTCTACCGGAGGACTCCTGGAAAGGTCTGGCGGCGCTTTCCGGGAGCTGGATCGGCGGATCGGCCAACATGATGGCGATCGCGAGGAGCGTCGGCACGCCCGATACCCTGCTGAGTCCCATCATCGTGGTCGATACCGTGGTAGGCTACGGATGGATGGGCGTGCTGCTGTTCTTCAGTGGATGGCAGCAGCGCTTCGATGCGCGCACCGAGGCGCGCACGGCTGCCGTCGAGCAAACCAACCGGCGTCTCGCGGAGATGGCGTCGCACCGGCACCCCATCGAGTTGTGGCACGTCGCGGTCATCGTCGGGTTGGGCCTTGGTGGGGCCCTCCTCGGTGTCGTGCTCGGCCGCCAGCTCCCGGTGCTAGGCGACCCTACGATCATCAGCCACACGACCTGGGCGGTCCTGATCGTGGTGACGGGTGGGTTGCTGCTGTCCTTCACCCCGCTGGCGCGCCTCGAGGAGGTTGGCGCCTCACGCTTCGGCTTCACGGCGCTCTACCTCATGATGGCGGCAGTTGGCGCGCAAGCCGATCTGACGGCGGTGGTCGAAGCGCCCGCTTTCGTGGGAGCGGGGCTGCTGTGGATCGGGATTCACGCGCTCGTGCTGTACGTCGGCGCACGCCTCGTGCGGGCTCCACTCTTTTTCGTGGCGACGGCGAGCATGGCCAACATCGGCGGGCCCGCATCGGCGCCCGTGGTTGCCGGCATATATCACCCCGCAATGGCCCCCGTCGGTCTGCTGATGGCCGTAGGCGGGTACGCGCTCGGCATCTATGGCGGACTGGTGTGTGCGTGGCTGCTCAGCCTGATCGGCGGATGACGGCGGACGAGTCCGACGGGGCGCCCCGCCGGGCGGCCTACAGGTACGGAGAAGCGAGTCGAGCCACGCCGTCCCGGAGCTTGATCAGCAGCGGGCGGCTGTTGACTTCGTCCGGCGTGATGCGGCGGGCGTGCTCGAGCTTGCGGTCGACGATCGCATGCAAACGAGCCGCCAGCGCGGTGTCGTAGCACTCCACCCCGAACTCGAAGTTCAGCCGCAGACTGCGCGGATCCCAGTTGGTCGAGCCGAACAGGGCCCAGGAGTCGTCCACAAGCATGAGCTTGGAATGGTCGAATGGCGGTGGCGTGTAGTACACGCGACAGCCGCGATAGAGCACCTGCCACAGCTGCGCTGTCGCAGCCCACTTCACGAAGACGAGGTTGTTGGTTGCCGGGAGGACGATCTCGACGTCCACGCCCCGAAGTGAGGCCACGTCGAGCGCGCCGATCAGCCCGGCGTCCGGGAGAAAGTACGGGGTGACGATCCGCACTCGCTGCTTGGCGCAGGCGAGCGCGCCCATGAAGACGAAACGGGCCTTGTCGAAGTCTTCATCGGGCCCGTCCACGATTCCCCGAGCGGCAACGTCACCGACCGAGACGAGGTGCGGAAACCACGCTGGTCCGTCGAGCTGCTCGTGGGTGGTGAACACCCAATCCTGCACAAAGGCGTGTGTGAGCTCCGCCACCACCGGCCCCTCGAGCCGGAAGTGGAGATCGCGGACGGCGTGCCGCGTGGCGAGGTCGACGTACGTGCCTTCACGGATGTTCGCGCCACCGGTGAATCCGACTGCGCCATCGACCACGAGGATCTTCCGGTGATTGCGGAGGTTCATGTACGGCATGCGCCATGGCAAGACAGTTCGGCCGAACAGTGCGACGGTCACACCACGATCTCGCAGATGCCTCACGATCGACGGCCGCGAGTAGCGGGCACCCACGGTGTCGATCAGGACACGGACCTGGACGCCGCGGCGCACCGCTCGCACGAGCGCGTCCGCGAACTGCGCACCCGCCCGGTCGTTGTCGAAGATGTACGTGGACAGCGCAATGGTTCGAGACGCAGAATCGATCGCCTCCAGCATCGCC
>JBDHDN010000021.1:0-17383 GCA_039591485.1 Gemmatimonadota bacterium | reverse complement strand
GACGCTGCTGCGGCCGGTGTCGTAGAAGTAGGCGGCAGACAGAGCGAGCGGCGCAAGCAGTGTACGGTTCGACACAGATCTCCTCCAGATGGATACGCCTCTCCGAGGAACTTCGGAACGGACGGCAGCCTAGGTATCCATCTTCACGAGCAGGTTGGAGCAGTGTCACCGTCGGGTAGCAGTCCAGCCAAGCCAATCGACGCCCGCCTCGAGTGGTCAAGAGCCTTCATGCTGCCACGGAGTCCTGACGGTCTGAGGAAGGAACCGTGAAGTCGGGCCACCGGCGCCCTACCACAAGCCTACGGGGGGCCGAGCATCCTTCTGTCGCTCACTGTCCCCGAGGGAGGTCCTCCTCTGCCACTACCGCAGGCAGCGGCCCCCGCCTCATGCGGAAGATCACAACCGTACCGAGCAGGGCAGCACTCACCAGCGCGGCTGCGAACCAGAGTTGGAATCGATCGGCGGCGACCGTGAGCAACACGCTCACCGACACGGCCACCCACATCGCGCCCGTCGCGGCCCACCGAGCCCGGCGGGGCATGGGCCGGCGGCCATCCAGATACGGCAGATACGGCCGAAACCAGCGCACGCGGATCAACCGTTCCTCCAGCCACGGACAGCTGCGAGTGAACAGGTAGGACGCCACGATCAGGAAGACCGTTGTTGGCAGTCCGGGCACCACGGCACCCACGAACGCAAGGCCGACGCAACCGATCCCGGCCAGCGCGAGCGCTATGCGCTTAGGAGATCGGGGCCATTTCGAGGCGCACGGCACCTCCGCAGCACTCCCGGACCGCTCCCGATCGACGGGACCCGCGGGCCGGGAGACGGCTGCAGCTGCGACAGGACAGCGCGGCTCAGTGGCTTGCGTACAGCGGTCGTGATCCACGATCGAATCGTAACGATACACGGGGGCCAGTCCAAGTCCCACGCCCGATTCCAGGAGTTAAGGTACGGCACCGGGGCCGCCTCGCAGCCGGTCGGCCAATGAACCGACTGCCTTCCTCACCTCCGGGGCGCCGTGCGGACCGCCGTACCGGTTGACGCCGTCCGCCTCGAGGGTAGCTTGCCCTGCGATTCGACGGTGCGATTCCCTGGGGTGACCCGCATCTTGGAGGCGGTCGTGGGGGGCATGTTCGGTGTGGTGGCGAACGAGGACTGCGTCGCCGATCTCTACTACGGTACGGACTACCACTCCCATCTTGGCACGATGCGCGGCGGCATGGCCGTGAAGAACGGCGACGGTTTCGCTCGCATCATCCATGACATCACCAACGCCCAGTTCCGCAGCAAGTTCGAAGCCGACTTGGGGCGGCTTTCGGGCACGATGGGCATCGGGGTGATCAGCGACTACGAGGACCAGCCGCTGATCATCCGCTCACACCACGGGACTTACGCGATCGTCACCGTCGGTCGCGTGCACAATCTCGAAGCGGTCGTCGAGCAGGCGTTGAGCCGCAGTGGTACCCACTTCTCCGAGATGACCGGCGCCGAGGTCAACCCCACGCAGTTGATCGCACACCTCATCGATCACGGCAGGACGATCGAAGACGGGATCGCGCACGCGCAGGCGGTCATCGAAGGCTCCTGTTCGCTGCTGCTGCTCACCGAAGACGCCATCTACGCCGCCCGCGACCGGCTCGGGCGGACACCCGTGATTCTCGGCGAGCGCAAGGATGCGAACGCGGTTACGCTCGAGACCTGTGCGCTCCCGAACCTCGGCTATCGCGTCGTCCGCAACCTTGGCCCTGGCGAGGTTGTGCGGATCGATCCGGCCGGCGTCCAGCAGGTGACCCCTCCGGGCGACCGGCTGCAGATCTGCGCATTCATGTGGGTGTACTACGGCTATCCCGCCTCGAACTACGAGGGCATCAACGTCGAGGCCACGCGGTATCGCTGCGGAGAATGTCTGGCAGCGCGCGACACCGCCGATGTGGACCTCGTGGCAGGCATCCCCGATTCCGGTACCGGGCACGCCATCGGATACGCCAACGCCCGCGGTGTGCCGTATCGTCGGCCCTTCGTGAAGTACACGCCCACCTGGCCGCGTAGCTTCATGCCGCAGGACCAGCGGGTGCGTGACCTGGTCGCGCGCATGAAGCTGATTCCGATCCGCGAAATCATCGAGGGCAAACGATTGCTCTTCTGCGAGGACTCGATCGTCCGCGGAACGCAACTGCAGGACATCATCCGACGGATCGTCGATCACGGGGCAACGGAAGTCCACATGCGCCCTGCCTGTCCCCCACTTGTGTTCGGCTGCAAGTTTCTCAACTTCTCGCGCTCGAAGTCGGAGCTCGATCTCGCCGCACGCAAGGCAGTGCACGATCTGGAAGGCGACGAGCCGGAAGACCTTTCCGTGTATGCCGACCCGGACTCGTCGGAGCACTCGGCGATGGTGGAGCGCATCCGCGAACGGCTCGGACTGACCACGCTGCAGTATCAGCGCCTCGACGATCTCGTAAGCGCCATCGGCCTGCCGCGCGAGGGGCTCTGCACCTATTGCTGGAGCGGCGAGGAATCGGGCGCCTGAGGATCGCTCCCTTCTGTAGACGACCCGTCACCACGACGGCGGGCGCCGTGCGATCCCTGGGAACGATGCATGTCGTCCTTCCGCCATCGCACCCGGCCCACTCGTGACGTCCAGCCCCGCAATCAGGTAACTTGCCGTCCATCCATCACCGGGTTCGGAGATGTAATGATGCCGTTCAGTACAGCCTTGCGCACATCGGTCAGCGTCCTCGTGTTCGGGATTCTCGGTGCCGCGAATGCGCTCGCTCAAGCCGACAGCGTCAAACGCCCCATCACGCCCGACGACTACGGCAAGTGGGAGAGTCTCGGGTTCGCACGGGTCGTGTCCGATGACGGATCGTGGTTCGCCTACTCTATCAACCGAGTGAACGACGAAGACGAGCTACGGATCGCCCACCTCGCCGGCGACACGACGATCGCGGTGCCCTACGCGACGAGTGCTGCCTTCTCGGACGACGGGCGCTGGGTCGCCTACCGGATCGGGGTCGGGCCCAAGGAACGCAAGCAGCTCGAAGATCAGAAGAAGCCGGTCCGTTCCAAGCTCGGCTTACGAGAACTGGTGACCGGGGACACGCTGGTGATCGACGACGTCGCCGAGTTCGCGTTCTCCGACGGTGGTGGCTATCTCGCCATGCGGCGATATCCACCCAGTGGAAACGAGCGAAAGCACAAGGGCGTAGATCTCGTGGTGCGTGATCTCGCGCGTGGCCTTGAGACCAACTTCGGCAACGTCGCCGAGTATGCGTGGCAAGACGACGGGAGCCTGCTCGCGCTCCTGATCGATGCCGAGGGCCAGGCCGGAAACGGCATCCAGCTGTTCGATCCGCGCAGCGGCCGGCTCCGAACGCTCGAGTCCGAAGCGACCGGGTATCTCGACCTCACGTGGCGGGAGGACGAGGACGACCTCGCCGTGCTCCGCGTGCGTGCGGATGACGAGCACTACGAAGACTCGACGCACGTCGTCGTCGCGTGGCGCGGTCTCGCGGGCCGGAATTCGGCCACCCTCCGCTTCGATCCCGATTCCGCAGCGGCGGACTCGGTCGAGGCAGAGGCGGACAGCGCCGCCGCACCGCCAAACGACGAGGAGGACGACCCAGCGGACAAGAGTGCCGCGGACGACGATGAGGACGACGAGCCCAGCACGGTGCAGATCTGGCACGCGCGCGACGTCGAGATCTACCCCGAACAGGAGGTCCGAGCGAGCCGCGACCGGGAGGACAACTTCCTGTCGGTCTGGCACCTCGACGCCGGCCGGTTCGTGCAGCTCGAGACCGACTTGATCGAGGCGGTCCGTATCGCTGCGGGTGACCGGCAGGCACTCGGCACCGACGAGACGCCTTACGAGAACGAGATGATGTTCGGGCCGGTGTACCGAGACCTGTACGTCATCGACGTCGGCACGGGCGAAGCGACACTGGTGAAGGAACGCGTGCAGTACAGCTTTCGCCCGAGCGACGGTGGGAGGTACCTGCTCTACTTGGTCGACGATCACTACTGGACGTACGACATGCGGAGTGGACGCCACGTCAACATCACCGAGAACCTGCCGAGCTCGTTTGTGGATCTCGACGACGACCATACGGTGGACCAGAAGCCCCCATTCGGCATCGTCGGGTGGACCGAGAACGATCGCCGCGTGCTGGTCAACGACGAATACGACGTGTGGGAGATCCGGCCGGACGGGAGCGGCGGTCGCCGGCTCACGACGGGTGCCGAGGAAGAGGTACGGCACCGGCGTGCCTGGCTCG
Organism: Gemmatimonadota bacterium; assembly: GCA_039591485.1. Classification (GTDB taxonomy): domain Bacteria; phylum Gemmatimonadota; class Gemmatimonadetes; order Gemmatimonadales; family GWC2-71-9; genus JAOTVV01. Next base: position 13,103 of record JBDHDN010000021.1, on the reverse strand, counting down.
ATCCGGACGAGGACTTCATCGACCTCTCGGAGCCGCAGTATTTCCTGTTGACCGGCGAGTGGACCAAGCGGCACGGCTACGCCAGACTCGTCGACGGACGGCTCGAGCGGTTGCTCTACCAGGACGCCAATGTCGGGCGCCTCACGAAGGCGAAGGAGGCCGACGTGTATCTCTACGTCGTCCAGGATTTCGACGACTCCCCGGACTACTTCGCCGCGGGGCCGAACCTCCGTGACGGCCGTCAGATCTCACACACCAACCCCTTCCATGACGACTATCTCTGGGGGCACTCGGAGCTCATCGAGTACCAGAACAGCTGGGGTGAGCGCCTCCAGGGTGCGTTGTTCTATCCTGCCGACTACGAGCCTGGCAGACAGTACCCGATGATCGTGTACATCTACGAGATCCGCTCGCCGTCGGTGCACTCGTACTCGGTACCGTCCAACCGCTCGGCATACAACACGGCGGTGTGGACCAGCCAGGGCTACTTCGTACTACAACCCGACATCGTCTACCGCGACCGCAATCCCGGCCTGTCGGCAGTGGAAGCGATCGTACCGGCGGTCGAGACCGTGGTGGCGACCGGCGCGGTTGATGCCGCACGCATCGGTCTCACCGGCCACTCGTGGGGCGGGTATCAAACCGCCTTCGTCGTCACGCAAACCGACCTGTTCGCCGCCGCAGTCGCCGGTGCACCACTGACCAATCTGGTCAGCATGTACCTGTCGGTGTACTGGAACACCGGCAGCACCGACGCCCGCATCTTCGAGATCAGCCAAGGGCGCATGGAAGTTCCCTTCTGGGAGGACATCGACGCCTACATTGCGAACTCGCCCGTCTTTCACGTCGAACGTCTGCGCACGCCGCTGCTGGTAGCTCACGGCGACGAGGATGGCGCCGTCGACTTCAATCAGGGCGTCGAGTACTACAACGCTGCGCGCCGTGCGGGGAAGGATTTCGTGCTGCTGGTCTACGAAGGCGAGAACCACGGAAACGCGCAGAAGGCCAACCAGATCGACTATCACACACGCATCAACGAGTGGTTCGGACACTATCTGAAGGGCGAGCCCGATCCAGGCTGGATCGGCGATGGTGTGAGCTTCCTCGATCAGGAAGAGGCGAAGACGACGGAGAAAGACGAAGGCGCCTGAGCCCGAGCGATCTCCTACTCCGGGAGGCGCCCTTCGACGAACGCCCGATGCAGGGAGCGCGCGGTCCGCTCCAAGAGCGACCGCCGCTCCAGCTTTGCGACCCAGGATGCGGGAATGGCGTCGATCCCGTGCGCCGCTCCCAGAATCGCGCCGCAGATCGAGCCGGTCGAGTCGCTGTCACCCGAGTGGTTCACCGCCGCGGAGCACGCAGCGCGGAAGTCGCCCGCGAATCGGATCGCCGCGTACACGCCGATGGCCAGCGCCTCCTCCCCCACCCAGCCACTGCCGAGCGCCTCGATGGCGCTCATCGGATCGGCGCCGCGGCCGGCGAGCTCCAGCGCTCGCTGTACGGCCTCGAGCGTCTCTTCGTTGCCGTCGTAGGCTCCGAGGGCATTGCACGAAGCGGCTGCGGCGCTGGTGATGTCGGCTCCCTCCGTTACCCGAGACACGATCTCGGCCAGCACACCCGCTGACAGATACCCGGACGGATGCCCATGCGTGATCGCCGCCGCCGCCACGGCGTGATGGAACGCCAGGTCCGCAGGGAACGCCAGGCCAATCGGCGCGACACGCATCACGCCACCGCAGCCTTTGCTGTCGTTCAGTGGCTGATCGATAGTGCCGAGCCGGCGGCTCGCGAGCGCCGTCACGCAGGTTCGGCCGGGTGCCCGCTGCTCTCCAGCTTCGTGTTGCGATTCGAGCCACGCGCCGTACGCGCCGAAGAGCGAGCCCACGAGCTGCGCAGCACCGTGTTCGGCCTGGTCGCGGAAGGCACTGAGCAGTCCGATCGCGGTAGCCAATGACATCTGCGTGTCGTCGGTGAACGATCCCGCTGGGTGCCCGCCCCATGGCTCCAGATCCGTCACGCCGGACGCGCCGAAACGCGCGCGAATCGCATCGATATCGAGGAACTCCACAGGGGCACCGAGCGCGTCCCCGGCGGCGAGACCGAGCACGCAGCCAACGTAGCGTCCGACGGGCCGGTGAATGGCCGGCGGCATGGCGAAGATGTGCGGGGAATGCATGCTGCCTCGAAAGATGCCGGAGAGCCGCATACGGACAAGGGCGTCGCGGCTCCGCGAGCCGCGACGCCCCAATGCCAGCTGCGTGCCGTCCCGGGCTATTCGACGATCTCGAGCAACTCGACTTCGAACACCAGCGTCGAGCCTGGGCCGCCGGGACCTCGTCCCTCCCCATACGCCAGCTCGGGCGGGATGACGAAGCGGTACTTGCTGCCCACGCTCATGAGCTGCACGCCTTCGGTCCAGCCCGGGATCACCTGATTGAGGGGAAAGACCACCGGCTCCCTGTCGAAGGAACTCTCGAACTCCGTCCCGTCGACGAGCATCCCGCGATAATGCACCCTGACCCGATCCGTAGCCTCGGGCTTGCGGCCATCCGTCTGGGTGAGGACTTCGTACTGGAGACCGGACCCTGTCGTCGTCACTCCGTCTCGGGCTCCGTACTCGGCACGATACGCGTCACCGGAGGCCCGGTTGGAATCGGTCTGCGCCGACAGATCAGCCTGACCGCCAGCCTGAACCTGATTGGCAAACGTCTGCAGGATCCGCATGGCGTCCTGCTGATCCAGCTTCGTTTCCTCACCGTCGGCCATGTCCGACAGACCGTTCATCACCGCATCGAGATTGACCTGCTCCCGCACCATCTGCACGGACGCCCCCATGTTCATGCCAAGGGCATAGCTCGCGCTGTCGGCGAATGTCTCGAGGCTCACCTGCGTCTGTCCGCCCGAGCACCCGAGCGCCAGCATCATCACTCCCGCGACGGCTGTCAGCCGCTTGTCCATCATGTGCCTTCCTCATAGTCATCCGCGCTTCGTCTCCGAGGTGAGCTGTCCCCCGCTGACTCCGCACGGCGTACACGAAATCGCGCGCGGAAGATACCCAGCACTCGGCCTCCTTCCAAACCGACCAAGGAGCGATCCGATCGGGACGTACAGCGACCGGTTTGGCTCACGACCGGTCCGCGCCGGGAATGGGGCAGGTAGGGGTGGGAGCGGGGCAGCCGGTCAGTGCAGCGCTCGCCCGCATCCCCTCAGCGTGCGGTCGCCGAGTGCCAGCGTGACCGAGGTCTCGAACGCCTCGCCACTCATGGTGTCGTGACATGGCCCCAACTCGAGTCGGACCTCGAGGGTGTCGCCGCCGGACACTGTCCGATAGACGGTGCGACTGAGGACCGTGTCCGTGCGATACTCTGGCGTGGGGAACGCTGCGCGCCGCTCACCATAGTCGCTGACGAGACGGATCGAGTCCGGCGAGATCTCCAGATGCCAACCGGGCTCGTTACCGACTGCTCGAAAGTCGACCCCGCTCAGCTTGGCATGCTCCCAGATGGCCTGCCGGCGGTTGTTCCGGCAGGATTTGGCCTGGCTTCCCGGAAGCTCGAGCGTCACATCCTCTCCCTTCATCCACAACACCACGTCACTCTCAGCGTATCGGGCGCCCGACGCAGCGGAAACGTGCGGCAGAGCGACGGTACCCGAGGAAAGAAATGCCCACGCCGTGTCGCCGCGGAGCGCAGCGACGAAAGTGAGCCCGTCTGCACACTCGTACACCAGCGTCGTATCCGGCTTGGCACCATGACGCTGACCATCCGGAGTGCGGGCCGACTCGGCGCAGCAGACGAGGGGGAGCGCAACCACCCAAAGGAGAACGGTATGCCGCATGGCAGAGCAACATCAGCCGTAGGGGGCCAGCTGCGCAAGCTCGTAGGTGAGCCTTCGAGCGTTGGCTGGCAGCGGAGCGGGAATGGCGGCTGGCTGGCCGGGCGTGGAGGGTGCCCCGCCCGATCCCCCTCTCCCCCGAAAGGAAAACCCGGTGCGGGTGCACCGGGACCAGCCAGCCGCAACAGGTCGAACCTAAGACCTCTCCGTCATTTCGGCGTCAAGCGAGTATCAATGGCAGTCAAGCCGTTGCAGCGGGGCCAGTTGCGTTCGGGCTCCTCCGGACGCGGGTCGCCGCCGTACATTTCCGTGCATGACCGGAAGCGACTTCGCAGACGACACAGGCGAGCGGCTTGGTCGGGCGCTCGGCCCTCAGTATGCCATCCGCCGTCTGATCGGCCGCGGCGGATTCGCCGGGGTCTACGAAGCCTGGGACGGGGAGCTCGAGCGCCGGCTTGCAGTCAAGGTGCTCCGACCAGATATCGCGTGGACGGCCGGCATGCTCCAACGATTCAAGCAGGAGACACGGGCAATCGCTCGACTGGACCACCCGCACATCCTGCCGATCCACTTCGTTGGCGAAGGCGAAGGCCTGACGTATTACGTGATGCCCTACGTCGAGGGGCAGTCGCTCGGCGACGTGCTACGGACGCGAGGCGCTTTGGCTCCCGAGCGGACCGTTGCGATCGCGGTCCCGATCCTCGAGGCACTGCAGCACGCCCACGAGCGCGGCCTGGTGCACCGCGACATCAAGCCGGACAACATCATGCTCGACGTCGCAAGCGGACGGCCCATGCTGGTCGACTTCGGAATCGCGAAGCGACTCGATGCCGCCGGTGGGTTGACGCAAACCGGGTTCGTGGTCGGCACACCGCACTACATGAGCCCGGAGCAGGCGCTGGGTCAGGGCGATCTGGATGCGCGCTCCGACATCTACTCGTTCGGAGCCGTGCTGTACCAGATGGTGACGGGTACCCCACCGTTCGAGGGCGAGTCTTCCCAGGAGATCGTCGGCAAACACATCGCGGAACCGCCGCCGATTGCTTCCGAGGTGAACACCGCCATACCCGGCTGGATATCGCGCGTGATCGGGCGTTGCCTCGCCAAGAAGGCGACCGAACGGTTCCAATCGGCTGGCACGGTGGCGCGTGCCCTCCGCTCCGGTGGACGTGGAGATGAGACCGAGGTCGTGGCCGCGGCAGGCGTCCGCTCACACGGTATCGATACCGATGCGCGGACGGAACTCGTGGAGAGCAACGAGCGCCCCAGCGCCGCTGCACATCGAAAGCCCGGACGGCCCCGCCCGCGCCGGCGCTGGGTGGCGATCGCCGTGTCGGCAGCGCTCGTCATCGTGTTCGGGTTGCTGTGGAACCGTCGGCCGCGGCTCGTGTTCGACAATCCCCTCGTGGTTCCGGTCGAGGTGAGCATCGGTGAGGAACGCTGGTCGGTCGAGCCGGGTGATCGGGTGCGGGTGGGTCTGCCAGGGGGGAGACCAGCCGCTCTGCTGTGGACGGCGCATCCCCCAATCGGCACGGGCGACCGGGCACAGGGCGTCGAGTTCTCTGGTGCCCTCACCATCGACGATCCTCGTGGACGTCTGCGTGGCCATGCGACCGCGAGTCCCGGTGACCGCGCCTACTTTGCTCCGCTCATCACTAACAACACCGGCCGCGCACTCACCTTCACGGTCAACACCGGTACAGCCGAACAGCTGGCGTGCAACTGCTCCGTACCGGCGGGGGCGACACGCATGCCGATCGGCTACTATCCGCTCTTCGCCAACTCGAGCGTGCGGGCGGAGGATGCCGCAGGCCGCTCCGCAAGCTTCCAGGACCTCGGGGCCGAGGTCGATCGCCGTACGGGGCTCGTGAGCCTGCGATTCGGCTCCGACGACCTTCGCTGATCGCCTCGCTGCACCTGCGGTCCGCAAGTCGCCGGCATTGTTCCTGCCTGTGCGATCCCATCTTATCTTGAGGCGGCATGTCACGACGCCCTTTGCGCCTGTCGGCCGCGATCGGTCGAAGTGCCCCGAGAGGATTCAGTCTGGCATCGATCAGGGGCCGAGTCATGGTGTTCGCCGTGCTCGCTGCTCTGATTCCGACGGCGATCACCGGCTGGATCTTCTACCGACAGATACAGCGCTCGCTCGAGCGAGGCGTGGACCAGGAGCTCAGTGGTCTCGCCATGCGGTCTTCCCGTGCGATCGACAGGTGGATCTCGACCCGGCAGCACGACACCGAGGACCTTGCAGGCTCCACGGAGATCTGGGAGATCCTCTCGCAACTGGAGGCCACGCCGATCTCGCAGCAGCGGTCGACGCTGGACGCACGGATTGCGGATTATCTCGAGTCGGTGCGGGAAAGCACTCCGGGCATCATCGCTATCGCGGTGGTCGATTCAACCGGCGCACCGGTCGGTGGGGGCCAAGGCGCCGTTCTGGAACTCCCTGCGTTCGGGCCTCGTGACGTCGAGGCGGGAACCGCGGCGATTGGACCGCCTCGCTGGGATTCCATCGCGCAGCGGGGAGTCCTCTCGATCGTGGTCCCGCTGCGGCGCGGGTCGGCACCACGTTCCTCGACCGAGGCCGGTCTTGCGGTCACCAGCGATTTCACGGGCGTCCTCGCAGTCCTCGATGACGTCCATGGTCAAGATCGCGCGAATCTCAGCCTGATCACCCGGAGCGGAATGGTACTCGTCGATGAGCACGGGAACCTTGCACCTCCGTATGCGAAGCGGGTCGCTGACACGGTGCTCACCGACGTCCGTGCCGGAGCATCACTGGGGGCCTATCGCACGATCGACGGCACCGATGTCATTGGGGCGTTCAGCGCACTCGAGGAGCTGCCGTGGATCGTGCTGGCCGAGATCCCCCGGCATGAGGCGTACGCCGAGGTCGCGCGTCTCCGCAACGTAACGCTGGCGATTCTGATCGGGGCGCTGCTCACGGTCGGCGTCGTGGCCTATCGACTCGCCCAGCTGATCGTCCGGCCACTCGATCGGCTCACCCGTGGAGCGGGAGAGGTCGCACTGGGCGATTTCGCGGTCGAGCTTCCTCCGACCGGCGGCGGTGAAGTCGGATATCTCACCGACGTGTTCAACTACATGGTGGTCCGCCTCCGCGAGGGTCGAGAGGAGCTTGAGCGTCTGTCGGTCACCGACCCCCTCACCGGCCTCTACAATCGCCGCAAGCTCGCGCAGAACATCGAGCAGGAAGCGCAGCGAAGTGGCCGGACAGGGAAGCCGTTTGCGGTCCTCATGATGGACATCGACGAGTTCAAGGCCGTCAACGATCGCTTCGGTCATCATGCCGGTGACCGGGTGTTGGTCACCCTCGCTCGGACGCTCCACGATTCAGTTCGCGTCATCGACTCCGTGGGCCGCTATGGCGGCGAGGAGTTCGTGGTGGTGCTTCCTGAGACCGACCGCACCCACGGGGTCGAGACGGCGGAGCGCATTCGAGCGGCGGTTGCATCTCGGCGGCTCGCGCCCGGCGAAGGGGATACCCGTGTCACCGTGAGCATCGGCGTGGCGGAGTTTCCGACCGACGGCACCACGGTCGACGCGATCATAGACAGCGCGGATCGGGCGCTCTACCTCGCCAAGCAGAGGGGACGCAATCGGGTAGAATCCACCCCGACTCCCCCCGCGGGACCGACTACCTGAACCGGCGTCGGTTCAGAGCGCAGCCACGGTGGTCAACGCAGGGCAAACACGAAGGCGGTCGGCGACCCCGGATGCTCGTCGATCCAGAATCCCGACGGGCGACCCGACATCACGGCGATGTACTGCGTCCCGTCGATCGCATAGGTCACGATACCGCCGCCCATCGGTCCGCCCGTGTTGAAGCGATACCGTTCATCACCGGTCTCGACATCGAGCACGAGGAAGTCGCCGTTCAGCTCTCCGGTCAGGACCAGACCACCGGCGGTCGCGGTGAAGGCAGCGACCATCGGGCGAAACCGATAGCGCCATCGGACGGTCCCGTCGGACGCGTCGACGGCCGTGAGCCAGCCCTGCCGGTCATCATCGAAATCGTACTCGCCGCCGAGGTAACTCTCCCCTTCGACGTACCGGACGGTGTCGGCGAGGATGAACGTGCCGCACCAATCCACCGCCGGAGTGTGGAGCATGTTCGTCTCCGGACTGTATGCTGGGCCGTTCCACTCCACCCCACCGAGGATGCCGGGACACGCGAAGGTCCCATCCGTCGTCACGGGTGCTTCGGCATTCTCGATGGTCGTGACAGGGGTCTCGAACATCCGCTCGCGACTGTCGCGGTCGATCACCCGCAGGATATCGTTTTTGCCGACGGTGGCGATCAGGTCCCGCTCCTCGCCGTCCACCGTAGTCCGATACAACGGACTCACCTGGGTGAGATCCCAGTCGTGGTCGTCTGCGGGGACGAGTTGGTCATACCATGCCAGGGTACCGGTTCGGGCGTCGAGCGCGATCATGGCGTTGGTGTACAGATTGTCACCGCCGCGCAGCGCAGCAGGGAAGTCCGGCGCGGGATTGGTCGCCGCGACGTGCAGCAAGCCACGCTCGACATCGAGACTCATCGGCGTCCTGACGGCCCCGCCGCCCACCGGAATACCTGGCGGATTGTCCCACGTCTCCGAGCCGGGCTCGCCCTTCAGCGGCACGATATTGAAGCGCCACACCTGGGATCCGTCTTCCAGACAGAAGGCACCGACCCAGCCGCGAACGGCATTCTCGCTACCGGCTGGCCCGATGAGAATCAGGTCGTCGTAGATCATCGGGGCCATCGCGATCGTCTCGCCGAGATCGGCATTCGCGACATGGCGGGCCCATAGTAGCTCGCCGGTCAGGCGATCCAGCGCGAAGAGATAGCCGCCCGACGTGCCACGTACGACGCGACCGTCCTTGATCGCGACGCCGCGGTTGTTGCCCCACACGTCACGGTCCTGTACCTCCCATCGGCCGGCACGTCGTGGCATCGATCGCCACGGTGTAATGCAAGGTCGTCAGGTACATCACCTCGTCATAGATGATCGGGTTCGTCTGGAAGTTGCGGAGCTCACCGACCTGATACGCGCACACCGGCGCGAGCCGGTCCACGTTGCTCAGGTTGACCTGATCGAGTGAAGAGTACCGGGTGCCGGCATAGCTCTGGGTTTGATACAGCCAGTTGCGCGTGTCGGGCTCGGCGGCTTCGAGCTCGGCTTGACTCGGCCCAGTCCCGGAAGGCTCAAGCCCGTTTTCTCCCTCAAGGAACTCCGGCACGGGCGAGCGCTGCTCGACCGCGCCCATGACGTGCTCACTCAGCGCCGAGGCAAGCAGTTCCGGATTCATGCAATGCTCCCTCGAATCCGGGTACGCATCAGTTCCGCCGTACGGACCGCGCCCAGTCCGCGAGTCCCGTGCGCCGAATCCCCTCTTGCCCGACTGCGCGACGGCACTCACCGCTAGTCGATGTCCGGGCTGGTACTCTCGCTGACATGCGTCAGACCCGGATCGGCCCGATGCCAGATCTCGCGCAGTGCCGCGCGGGTTCGCGCAGCGGTCTTCTCGTCTCCGGCCGCCGCGGCGGCCTGGACGAGCCCCATGAGCGACAGTGCGCGCCGCGGAGCGAGCGCCAGGGCCTGCTCGTACGCCTGTTGGGCCTCAACCGGGCGGTCGAGCGCGAGGTGCACTTCGCCCAGGAGCTCGAACGACGGCTTCACGATCATCGGAGGACCGAACTCCACGGGCATCGCGGCTTCGATCGCCGCAGCGGCCTCGAGCACCGCCACGCCGGTCTCGGTCTGGCCGGCATCGAGAAGCAAGAGCGCTTCCAGCTCCCCGGTCATCACCTGCAGCTTTGCCGCATCTTCCGCCGGGACGGCGACCGCTCGCAGCTCATCGAGTGCCGCTTCGGCCGCCGAGCGGTCACCACGCTTCAGCATGCTGTACCCTCGGAGGAACACGTCGACCGCTCCGGTGACCGGCCACACGCCATCGAGATCCAACTCCCACGCGAGCGAAGGATGCTCCCAGTCCTCGAGGTTGATGACGTGGTGCGCCCGCATCGTCGTCATGTAGGACCGGGCTCCACTGCGGGTCACGCCTTGGAGCGAGCGGTACGCCTCGGAGAGGTACTCTTCCGCCTCCGCAAAGCGTCCGGCCTGCACCAGCCCGTAGGTAAGCCACGAGGTGTAGTGTCCGGGTCCCCACCACGTGAGCTCGGCGGCGAGGATGTTCTGCGAGACGACCTCGTCCCACATGCCCATCGCCGTGAAGATGTGCGTAGTCATGTGCTGCGCGTGCGCGGCGTCGGGCGCGATGTGCGCATAGGCGCGCGCGGCCGGCAGGGCGATCGGCGCGTGCGTCGGGTCGTCGAACGCGTGGATGACGTAGTGCGCCGCGCCCGGGTGCTTCGCATGGTTACGCAGAATCTCAAGCGCAATCGCCCCCGCCCGCATGTAGGTCGGAACGACACGCACTCCCTGGCTCAGCCCCATCAGCGAGAGGGCGTAGAACGCCCTCGCCTCCACATCATCGGGAAACGCGCGCGCGAGGTCACCCATCACCTCCGAGTACGCCGTATCCCGCTCGGCCTTCGGTCCGTCAGCCCACAGGGCCTCGACTGCGTCGAGGAACAGCTGCTCCCGGTCCGTCGACGCCTTGGCACGACGATCGGAAGGCGTCGGCCCGAGCCGTTCGAGGGCCGCCAGCGCACGCTCCCGATCCCGCTCGTTCCACAGCGGGTGGTTGTACGTCATCGCCTCGCCCCAGTACGCCATCGCGAACGCTGCATCGGCGGCCTGCGCCGCGCGGAACGCATCAGCCGCCGACGCATACTCGAAGCTGTGCAGGAACAGGACACCGCGCGTGAACAGCGCCTGGGCCTTGCCCGACGCCGAGGTCGGGAAGTCGATGCTGCCGAGGCGGGGCTCCTGCGCGCCGGCGCCGACGGTACCGAGGGAGGCGAGAATGGTCGCCGCGATCAGTCGCCTCATGCCCTATTCATCCTCCCTCGTCGGTCAGCTTCGCCGTGCCGACGCAATCCGCTCAGCTTGCGAATCGGTGGCATCCGAGCTCGCCGCAAGGAGCAGCGCCATCACACCCACGCCGCGGGCTCGTAGACCCGTCCGGCGATCCCCTGCTAGCGGCACGTGAGTATGGCATCAAGTGAGCTAAGTTGCGGAAAATCCTACAAAAGATATAGGTTTTGCGCCCTGCGTGCCAGAACCTGCGCAGCAGAACCCGTTACGTTTGCTCAGCAGAGGCCCTATGCCGCTCCGTGCGATCATCATTCCAACCCTGGCGCTCTCGGCGTCCGTCCTCGGCGGTCTGACTGCCTGTGCCCAGGAACCGTCCGCCGAGCAGCAGATCGCTGGTGCGGTCAGCCCCCTCCCCGAGAATCTACGGGACGGTGCCGCGGTACTGGGGTACCGTGGGCGCGGGCTCGTCTCTCTGCGGGCAGGCGACAACGCGATGATCTGTCTCGCGGACGATCCTGCTGAGGTGGGATTCCACGCTGCCTGCTACCACGAAGAGCTCGAACCGTTCATGGCGCGCGGACGGGCTCTGCGTGCCGAGGGTCACCAACGGCCCGCGATCGACTCGGTCCGCGAGGCAGAGATCGAGGCCGGCACCCTGGCCATGCCCCGCGAGCCCAGGGCCCTGTACTCGCTGTCGTCGGACCAGGAGTACGATCCTGCGGGTGGCGTCCCAACCGATGCGTCCGGCCTCTACGTCATCTACATGCCGTACGCGACCGAGCAGTCCACCGGGATCTCCGCGACACCCGCGGGTGATCGGCCGTGGCTGATGTTCCCCGGAAAACCGTGGGCCCACGTGATGATCAGCCGGTAGCGGGGGCATGGTAGCGCACCATCCCATCGGGGTCAGCGCAATCGTGTTGGCCCCGTTGGCACTTCCATCACCAGGAGAGCACATGCGAGCGATTCTCGCATTCACACTGCCGATCGTTGTACTCGGCTCCGCGCTTTCCACGCGAGGAACGGTCGAACCAGCACCCATCATCTCGCTCAACGACAATCTCGAGCCGGCAGGGTCCCTGGTGGACGGGACGCTCGAGCTGCACCTCGAGCTGCATGAAGGTGACTGGCACGTGCTCGGACCGGACCAGCCGGCGGCACGTGTGCTGGCATTCGGCGAAGCGGGGCAGACGGCATCCGTCCCGGCCCCCCTGATCCGGGTCCCGCTGGGTACGACGGTGCACGTGACGATCACCAATCCGCTCGACTCGACTCTGGTGGTTCACGGCCTGGCGAGCCGCAGGGTGAGCGGCATGGACAGCCTGCTCGTACCACCTGGAGCAACGCGCGACGTCCGGTTCACCGCCGACGCCGAGGGCACCTACTACTACTGGGGCACGACGACCGGCGTTGCCTTGGACGATCGGGGATATGAGGACAGCCAGCTCACTGGCGCGTTCGTGGTGGACCCTGTCGAGGGCGCGCGGGACGACCGCATCATGATCATCACCGCCTGGGTGGACTCGCGCGACGAGGAGGGCAATCCGGACTTATGGCGTGAGTTTCTGATGATCAACGGGCGTCCGTGGCCATACACGGAGCGCTTGACGTACACGATGGGTGACTCGGTCCGCTGGCGACTGATCAACGGGTCCTGGGCCGTCCACCCGATGCACCTGCACGGCTTCTACTTTCGGATCGACGCCCGGGGCGACCTCGCACAGGATACCCTGTACTGGCCGGCCCAGCGCCGAATGGCGGTCACGGAACTGATGTTACCGGGTGAGACGATGTCGCTCGTTTGGTCCCCCGATCGGCCGGGAGGCTGGATCTTCCACTGCCACCTGAACTGGCACGTGATCCCCAACCCCGAGATCGGGCCGGAGCAGGAGTCCCGGCAGGAGCGTATCGAGCACGTGCTGTACGGCAATCCCCACCATAGCGCCGAGAATCACGTGGTCGAGGGTATGGGCGGGCTCATGATGGCCATGGACATCCGGCCGTCCGACGACTGGCAGCCGGACCGCCGCGCGCGGCGTCGACTCCGCCTCTTCGTGCAGTCCGACACGATTCCGGCAGACAGCGTACGGCGCTTCACCTACGTGCTCCAGGAGGGGGAGCGTCCGCCGGCGCACGACTCGCTGCGCGCGCTTGCCTCGACGATCGTCCTGCGCAAGGGCGAGCCGACGAGCATCTGGGTCCACAATCGTACGCTCGAGCCGACGCAGGTCCACTGGCACGGGCTCGAGATCGACAGCTACTTCGACGGCGTGACCGGCGTCGGCGGCAGCGAGGACAGCCCGACCCCGCCGATCATGCCGGGCG
>JBDHDN010000020.1:0-19820 GCA_039591485.1 Gemmatimonadota bacterium | reverse complement strand
GGGACCGCACGTCATCGAGCGCGGGACCATGCCGGTGCGGCGCCGGGTGCTCGGACACGTGGAGCTCGTCTCCCATGGGGAGCACCTCGTCCAGGCCGCGCACGATCTCGAACGGGCCATCTCCCCCACGCAGCGGTCACTGCGTGCGCAGTCGCTCATGGCGACGTTTCGCGCGCTCACCGAGGCGAGCGGCAATCCGGTGCTGAACGCGATCGCGCGCTTCGCGGCCTCCGCGCGCGATGCCGTGGCACGCGGAGACGCCGTGGCCGGGGCCGGGGCGTTCGCCGCCAGGCTGCGGGAGGCCGGGCATGCGCTAGTCGACGCTGCGACCGGGGATGAGCGGGAGCTGGCGCAGACGCTCCACGACGCTACCGCAGCGCTCGAAGCCCTTCGGCAAACGCTCGATGCCAAGCCGAGGATCGAGGCCTCGCCACCGCATGAGGCGGTGCGCGCGCCGGAGTCGGTGGACGCTAGACCCGCACCGGCGACGACTCCTGGCGTGACCGAGCAGCCCGTGAGCGAGCCACTGGCCGCCGATCTCGATGCGCCGGGGCTCGAAGCGAGCTGGGCACGGTTCGAACGGCTGCTCGAGGCACGCGGGCTGGGGAGCCCCTCGCTGGAGGACCTGATCGGGACGACGACGCCGACGGAGCCTGCCGCCGAAGCGGCAGCCGAGCCGCTACCTCAGGTGGACCGCGCTGCGGAGCGGCCGGGCACAGCGGCAGAAGCGGCACCGGTCGAACCGGCGCCGGCGCTGGTGCCGATCATCGATCTCTGCTATTCGGGTCGTGGTGCCCTCGTCCGTGCGGCAGGGCTCAGGCGGCGGATCACCGACCAGTTGGCGGCGGGCGCGCCGAGCGAGTCGGTCCGCGATCTCATCGAGGAAGTCCTCGACCTGGTCGATCTTGGGCTCCGCGCCTAGCACGTCCGGCCGCCGCGCGCGGTGGTCCGCTCTCCTCGGCATTGCCGTCTCGATTGCGCTTCTCTGGTGGACGCTGCGCGACGTGGCGCTGGCGGACGTGTGGCACGAGATCCGCGGCGTCCACCCTGGCTGGCTCGGGATCACGATCGTGCTCGCCACCTGCACGTTCCCGCTCCGCACGATTCGCTGGCGCTATCTGCTTCGCCTCGAGGGTGAAGCGCTGCCGCTCGTTCCGCTGTGGCACGCCACCGCAATCGGGTTCATGGCCAATAACCTGTTGCCCGCCCGGGCGGGTGAGCTGGCGCGCGCCTACGCGGCCCGGCGCCTCACCGGCGTGCGATTCACGACGGCGTTTGCCTCCATTGCTGTCGAGCGCGTGCTCGATGGGATCGTCCTCGTCGCACTGTTGACGGTGGCCACCTGGGCGGGTGGCTTTGATGCCGCAACGGAGGTCGGGAGCGTCACGATCGGCGGGATCGTCCGAGGCGCCTCGCTCGTGTTCGGGGGGCTCCTGGTTGCGGCGTTGGTCGTCGTCCATTGGCCCCACTTCGCGATGTCCGTCGTTCGGCGGGTCACCGGCCTCCTGCTCCCTACGCGGTGGTCGAACCGCCTCGTCGCCATCGCGGACGGGCTCGTGCAGGGACTCGAGGCACTGCGGCGGCCGGCGGACCTTGCGCTGGTGGTCGTCTGGTCGTTCGCGGTCTGGTGCACCGGTGCAGCGTCGTTCTGGGCGGCGTTTCAGGCGTTCGATGTCGCGGCGCCCTGGTCAGGGGCCCTGCTGGCCCAGGCGCTGGTGGCATTCGGTGTCGCGATCCCGTCGTCCCCCGGCTTCTTCGGTCCGTTCGAGGCGCTTACCCGAGTGAGCCTCGGGCTGTACGGCGTGCCGGCGAGCACCGCCGTCTCGCTCGCTGTCGGTTATCACCTCACGACGTTTCTGCCCATCACCGTGCTCGGGATCTGGTCGCTGTCGCAAGCCCAGCTCCACCTGGCGGATCTCAGAAACGCGGGGAGCGAGTCGACCGAATGACGAACTGGCGGGACCGCCGAAGACGGACTGGGGGGCGGGCACGACGGCAGGGGGACGGTGGGAACGCCGGCCACGGTTCGCGCGGTCGACGCGCGCGTTGAGGCGTCAGCCTTCAACGCGACACTGCCCCATTCCAGATTGGCGGTTGCATCCGCCCAACCGTCTGTCCGTCCATCCGCAACCGAACCGCGGGGAGCTCGTGCGAGGTTGAGCTCCACATTGCGCCCCACTCGCCTGCCCATCTACCCTACGACATGTCCGACCTCGTCACCGTACCGGCACACGCCAAGGTCAATCTCTTTCTCCGGGTACTGGCTCGCGAGTCCTCGGGCTTCCATTCGCTCGAAACGCTGTTCGCGCTGCTCGAGCTGCACGATACGCTCACCGTCGAGCGACAGCGTATCGGGCCGCGGACCTGGTGCTGGACGCGACCGGCCGCCGTTTCGGTGTCCGCATCCGGCTCATCAAGCGCATTCCCGTCCAGGCCGGCCTGGGCGGCGGATCGAGCGACGGCGCCGCAACGCTTCACGCCGTCAACGCGCTGGCGGAGAACGCCGTGCCGCGCCCCGAGATCCTGCAGTTCGCGGCACGGCTCGGCAGCGACGTGCCCTTCCTCGCGTCGGGGGCCGCGCTGGCACTCGGGTGGGGTCGGGGCGAGCGGTTGCTCCGCCTGCCAAGTCCACGGCCGTCCCCGGCCCTGGTCGCGGTGCCGCACGAGGGAGTAGCGACGAAGGACGCGTACGAGCTGCTCGACGCCTGGCAGAGCCGGGAAGAGCGGCGTGGATCAGTCGTCTTTGATGCCGCCGCCTTTGACAGCTGGGGCGGGATAGGCAGACTCGGGGGCAACGACTTCGAGAATCCCGTATTCGGCGTCCGGCCGAAGTTCCGGGAGTTGTTCGAGCTCATGGCGGAGACGCGACCGTTGCTGGTACGGCTCTCCGGATCAGGCTCGGCGATCGTGGCGATCTACAAGACCGAGGGTGAGCGTGACGCGGCGGCAAAGACCGTCGGGGAGCGAGACCGGGCGCTGATCCGGACCGCCATGCGCGCTCAGCCCGCGCTGGTACCGATCGTCGGAACGAACGTAGCGACCTGAGCAGCGGGTGGGAGAGGCCGAGGATGGCGCGGATCCTGATCATCGACGACGACGAGATCGCTCGGCTCACGAGTGGTGCCGTACTCGAGGCCGCGGGACACGATGTCGCCTACGCTGCCGATGGTGATCAGGGCGTCACCGCGTACGCCGCGGCTCCGTTCGACGTCGTGATCGTCGATCTGATCATGCCGGTGAAGGGGGGGCTGCGGACGATCCGGGAGTTACGGGAGCTCGACGCCGACGTCCGCGTGGTCGCCGTGACGGGATTGGCTCCAGCCGATCTCGATCTGGCCGCGGGACTGGGCGCCCTGTTCACGCTCATCAAGCCGATCGAGCCCTTGCAGCTGCGGCGGACGGTCGAGAGCCTCCTGACCAGCCCGCGCGCACGCTGAGCCTCGGGCTTCCCTTGCCGGGCAGCGCACCGGTTAGATTCCTGTCCGCCGACATACACCGGTGGCCCCTCGTCCAACGGCAGGACGCCGGACTTTGGATCCGGAAATGATGGTTCGAATCCATCGGGGCCAACTCGACGAACAGGTCCGAACACTCCGCGCCGACCAGGCGGCGGCGGAGCAGGCCGGCGACCTGGTCCGCTCGTTTGCGATCTCCGAGATACTCCGGCGACATTGCATAACGTGATCGGCGTCGGTGTTCGGGACTGCCAGATCGCTACTGTTGTCAACCATTGACCACGGGCAGGAACGGCTCCCACGTGCACCCACGGTGTTGCGCGAAAGCAAAGTCACCGTGTGGTACTTTTGCGACGGCCGCAGGGTAGCAACTCGTAAGCTCCTCATCGGAAACGAGTTGACGCCACTCGCGATGCGTTGCGATGCGGCCACTTTTGCAGAAACGAATCCCGATCGATACTGTCGCCTATCCATAGCAGTCTCCTTCCCCTCCCAAGGAGCAACAACATGAGCAAGTTCTCCCGCATCGCGGGGGCGCTCGTCCTGAGCGCTTCGGTTGTGGCGTGTAGCGACCAGACCACCGCTCCGCCCGTCCGAGCCGAAGGCCCGCTGATGAGTACAGTGTCGGACGGCCTGTCGCCGCTGGAGCAGTCGCTGTTGGACGCTTTCGCAGCCGGTGAGGATCCGGGGGCGATCATCAATCGAGACGTGGGTTGCGGTCTGACTACCGGGTTCGGTGTCGTCGACGACGAGGGCAACGTCACACCCGTCGGTTTCGGGGGCCTTTTCCCGGAGCCCGGACCGACCGGCATCTGCCCCTGGAGCAACTTTGAGCGGACAAACCCGGACGGCACGGTGGACCTCCACACGCAGGGCAGAGGAGCGTTCTTTCTGGTCCTGTTCGGGCTCGGCTTCTACCCCTCGGGGGGATCGGACGTCATCTGGCGCGATATTAGCCACGAGGGAGGGACCTCCGTCTTTACCGTCACGGGGACCTTGTCCGACGGAAGCAGAGTCCGAGCCCACTTCGTTAGGGATCCCAAAGGAGACATCAAAGACGCGAACACCCTCTGGGTCGAAGGCCTGGGATACGTCGTGGGCGGTCCTCCGGGGCGGCGGTAGTTCCCTGGGGTAGACGAGCGTCGCTCGGCCCTGCGCGGGACGCCGCGAGTCGTGCGGCGCGCGGCTGATCGCGACCTCTTCGAGATCCGTACGAACGCTGAGCCGCACCGCCCGGTCCTCCCGCCGGGCGGTGCTTGTCTGGGCGGCAAGATCATCTGGCCGTGACGGCCCGTACTCCCAAGGACAGAGGCGGCTCACCGGCTCGGTTTTGGGCGGCTTGGCACCGCGCCAATGCTGAGCTAGCCGCTCGACCGATCGGTGCCAACCGCCTCCCAAGAGGCCGGCGAGCTGGTCCGCGACTTCGCGATCAGCGAGATCCTCCGGCGGCGCCGTGATTGGACGTGACCGAATCCGGTGCACAGACCTCCGCCTCGCTACCATCATCAACAAATGACCACGGTAGAGCAGCCCGCTCGTGTGCTCGCCGCGTGAGGTGGTGGCGATGTTTCAGTGTGGTGCTGATGCGAGGGCCGCAACGCTGGTGGCCGTAAACTGGTGATGCGATTCAATCTTACGTTGCATGGGTTTGTGTTGCGGCGCGACCACTCTTGCGCAAACAAATCCCGATCAATAAAGTCGTCTATCCGCAGTAGTCTCCTTCCCTCCCAAGGAGCAACAACATGCGCAAGTTTCCCAGCATCGCGTCCGTGCTCGTCCTGAGCGCCCTGGTCGTGTCGTGTTCCGACCAGTCCACCAGTCCGGCAGTCGATAGCCCCGATTTCAGCGCCGCCGGCCCGGTGACGCACCGCGCCACAATGGGTGGAGCAGACGTCTGCGAAGCCTTTGGGCTGCCCACTGGGTGCGACGCCAACTTCTCCTTGGCCGCAATTGGCTACGCCGATGGTACCGCAAAGGGGCAGTGGCAGGACACCTTCAGCAAAGGGCAGGGTGCCATTCACGTCGCCGTCGACTGTCTCATCGTCTACGGTAATCAGGCAGTGGTAGGCGGGGTCGTGACGAATGCTAATAACCCTGTGTTCGTTGGCACCCGTGCACTGACGTCGGTGGTAGACAACGGCACTTCGGCCAACGATGTTGCCGATCAGATCAGCTTCTCGTTCATTGGTTTCGACGAGGGCGTTGACTGCAACACCCCCCTGCCGGAGGAATTCCCGCTGCTTGACCTCAAGAACGGGCAGGCGGTGGTCGTCCAATAGCGGCTTGCTTTCGCGCAGTTCGAGGCAGTAGACGCACCGCCCGGTCCTCCCGCCGGGCGGTGTCGTTTCCGGCCGCTCCCACCGAGGCGAGTCTACCGCTCACAAAGCCGATTGGCCTCTCTGTGTTTCCGCACCCAGCCAGACCGTACCTTTGCGCTTGAATCCGCGCCAACGAGGCGGTCGCCATGTCTACCCTGTCTCGTGGCCGCTCGGTTCTCGCCGTTGTGGCCGTCGCGTGTTTGTCCCTCTCCTGCCAAAACCAATCCGCCGAGTACATCGACCCTGGTGATCTGCAACTCGTCATCGTGTCCGGTAACGAGCAGACGGAGGAACCGTTTACCGAACTGCCGGAGCCGTTGGTCGTGAAGGTCGTCAACAAGAACGGCACGGCAGGCGTACCCAATCAGATCGTGAACTTTGTCGTCCTCGAAGGTGGCGGGTCGGTCTACGCCGGCACGTCCACAACTGACCAGTTCGGTCTTGCGGCAGAGTATTGGACGCTCGGGGACGTGGGTCCGCAGCGACTCGAGGCGCGGGCCGTCACTGCGTCCGGTGAGAAGTTGGTTTACGGCGAGTTCAGGGCGACCGCAGTGCAGCCGCCGCAGATATTCTACGACGAGGCTGAGTTCGTCGCCGCCACCGGAGCCAGCGTCACCGTCACATATCCCAATCCGCGCGGTATCACGGCTGCGCCGTACTCGGAGAACGGGGTTAGCCTGGTACAGGCGTTCGGGCGCATCAATGAAGTCAAGGAACTCATCACGGTATTCGACGGATACGAGTTTGGGGTATCCGATGCAGAGAACGTGGACATCACGTTCGCAGCAGCTCTCGAGGCGTTCGGCTTGTGGCTACAGGATGGTTATGACGTCGGGGACTTGGGAGGGTGCGCCAAGATGGACTCGCGATTCCGCATCACCTTCCTAGCTGGTAGCGAGGTGCTGCTCGAGTCCACAGAGGACCCGCCAGTGGACCAGGCGTTCTTCATCGGCGTATCCTCAGCGGAGCCCATCACCAAGGTTGAGATTCGTGAACTTGACGCCGACGGGAATGTCGCGGGGAGCGCCTACTGTGAGAACGACTTCTTCAGCACGATCCTAACGAAGTAGGATAGGCTGCACTGCATGACTCAACCGCCCGGCTCGTTGTCGGGCGGTTTCGTTTTCGGCTCCTTCTCATGTCCGCATCGACCTGATCCGGGCGGCGTGGATATGGTACAGTCAACCGCTTCGGTCGTGGCTATGGTGGAGCAGGGGGGTAGAGGCCTGGGCCGTGACACCAATGCGTCTGTGACCGTTTCGAGTTGCGTGTCCGGATTTCGGGTCCGGGACACGAACGGTCACAGAATCAGCCATTCTTTCTGAGCGGCTTGCCGCCGCGAGCATGCGCCGCTCGCGCCGCCCGCAGGACTCCCCTCGATCGCTGACCATGGCAAGTAACCGCCGAACGGGTATCGCTCGGCGTATTTCCGACCCTGTGGCTGCGCCGCACACACCCATGTAGCACGGATGCGACTCTTGCAAATTGAATTCCGACTGCTATTATCACCTATGATTACTCACCGCTTTCCCCTCCGACAGGAATATCTCATGCGCCATCTCCGCCTTGCCCTCCTCCCGCTGGTCTTTACCGCTTGCAGCGAGCAATCGACGGTCGCGTCTCTTGACCAAGGACCGGAGTTCAACTTCTCTAACGCCCCGGCCGAGTCCGGAATCGTCGTCCGTGGTGAGACCGCTGTCGGCCTCACCTGGGTCGATGTTGACGCCGGCCTCCGGGTGGTCCTCGGGGCCGACCTGAACGAGTTCTGTGCGGCCATCGTCGATTTCGACATCATTGCACTCCAAGACGCGAACCTCCCCTCTGGGCGCACCGTCTCCCTCGCGGCTGGTGAGGTACAGACGACGGTCTGGGACTTCCTTGCCTTCGACTGCGACCTGTTCACCACGATCGCGCCAGTCGCATGGGGCAGCGCAAACCTCCAAAACAACGACAACGATCTGGCAGGCAGCGTGGTGAACAACACGAATACCTGGGGCTGGACGGCCCAAGGCATGCTGGCATGGACGGCCGACGGCTCTCCAGCGACGTTCAGCGGATTCGTCCGCCAGCAGTTCGGGAACAACTCAGGTCCCAAGGTTGTCAGCAAGATCAACCTGAATTGAGGCTTGCTCGACCCGACCGGATTACAGAACCGGATCTCGATCATCGACCCGCCCGGCCCCACGCCGGGCGGTGTCGTTTTCTGCTGCTCGGGTGCGGGGGCCTCGGTGACGACTGCACGTCATCTGTTGCCGCGTGGCAGGTCCTAACGCAGACTGGTCACAGGAATGATCACAACGCGGGCCAACTTGTGACCGTTTCTACTCACCGCCGGTCAACGTGAGCGATGATCTCTCACGCCAGCCAACGGAGCCGTTTGCCTTTGGATCGGGGAATCATGGCTCGAATCCACCGGGCCCAACTCCGCCATGCCGCGGGGCGCATCCGCCGGACCGCGGCCGTCGCGCTCCTGAGTGCGCTGCCCGCGTGCCAAGGGGAGTCGTCCTCGGGAACACCCGCGTACGTGGACGTGACCGCCGGTCGTGCGCACTCGTGCGCCGTGACGGCGACGGGCGTAGTCTACTGCTGGGGCGACAACACCTACGGCCAGCTCGGAAACGGCTCGCAAGAGACCGCGCTCGTACCCACCCGCGTCCCGGGCACCGCTCCATTCACGACGGTCAGCGCGGGCTTCTACCACACGTGCGCCCTGACCACGTCGGGGGTGGCCTTCTGTTGGGGCGCGAATTTCAACGGCGAGCTCGGCGACGGCACTACGACCAATCGTCACCTCGCGACGCCCGTGGCAGGCGCACGCCGCTACACACAGATCGAGACCGGCGAGGCACACACCTGCGCCTTGACCGACACGGGAGCGGCCTACTGCTGGGGCGCACCGCTCGGCCCGCTCCCAGGTAGCTCCGGGCGACCGCCCAACGCGCTCACGCCGGAACGACTGCCCGTCGAACCGCTTGCCGCAATCAGCATTGGCTATGAGATCGCCTGCGCAGCCGCGCTCTCCGGCACCACCTACTGTTGGGGGCAGTTCGCACCGGGGCTCCCCGATGACATGTGGAGTGAGTCCCCAGGGATTCCGGTGGAGGTCTTCACAGCGCCACCCCTGGGGTCGATCTCGGCTGGAAACCGGCATGCCTGCGGCGAGACGCTGAGCGGCGCCGTCGTCTGCTGGGGCCGGAACCCATTCGGGCAACTCGGCGACGGAAGCCAGGCCGACCGGCAGACACCCGGAGCCGTTGCGTTCTCCGAGCCGCTCGAAGATCCAACCGCCCACGCTCCGAACCACAGCTGTGCCCTCACTGCTGGCGGCGCGGGGGTCTGTTGGGGGCTGAACTCAGAGGGGCAACTCGGCGACGGGACGAGCGACATCCGACGCCTTCCGGTCGCGGTCGCCGCCGACCTCAGGTTCCGCACTATCAAAGTCGGATTCGTCCACACCTGCGCCGTCACGGACGAGGGCGAGGTCTACTGCTGGGGCAACGGAGCCGCCGGCCAGCTGGGTACCGGGGAGCGAACGGCGTCCCCGGTCCCGGTTCCTGCCGCGGACCCCAAAGCGATGATCCTCCCGGAGGTGCCGACGGCACCAACTGCGCGGGTGGGCGGCGCACGCTGATCCGGTCGCGCCGCCGGCTCGTCCCTCCCTCCCGCTCATCTCCCCTCGAGCACCGTACGGCTCGCACCCAGGAGCCGGCGACTCGGTACCACGCCGTAGGTGACGCTGCGTCTGGCAAGAGACACCTGAGAGACGGCCCACGCGTAGTATCGGGCCGTATCGACGGCGCGCCGGCAAGCGGACTCGTGTCGCAGCGGGGGGTCGTTCGCTCGTCACAGCGCGTGACGGCAGCGCCGGTACCGGGATCATCGCGTGCGGAGGCGTTCATCATGATGAGACGAGGACAACTGGCAATAATGATTCTGGGGATCGCGCTACCCGGCACCGCGTGCGACGGGCTGTTCGGCTCGTCGGCGACGGTCTATAGGATTCGGGAGTTCGAGGCCAACTTTGACAGTCGGGATGCGTGCATCCAGCAGCAGATGCCGAACTGCCTGTTCACCTTCAGCGGCAAGGTGGTGGACGATGCGCAGGTCGGCGTGTTCGGCGCCGAGGTCATGGTGTTCGACGATGACGACGATGTGCTCCAAAACGAAGAGACCGACGCGCAGGGCTTCTTCCTGACCGGCGTCATGATGCCGACCGAGGGAAGCTGGCAGGTCACCGTCTGCGCTGCCGACAAAGAGCTGCACGACCCGGATGACTTTGGCATGTGGTGCATGTACGCCGGCCAAAACTACGACTGATCGACGGCGTCACCGCCCAGTCATTGCTTTTGGAACACCAGGAGGTTGGTATCCTCATCGGTCAGCGTCATCCGGCTTCCCGACGCGGGGCCCGCCATCTCGAGGTCCGCGATGAGGACTGCCACGACCTCGTCGGCATCCACGCCGTAGGTGCAATCGTCGGTTGAGAAGGCGTCCTCCCCGACGAGCTCCACCTCCCACCGACAGGTACCGCCTGCAGCGAAGATCAGCGTTCCGCGCTGGATCGCCACCTGGTCGGATTGGGCACCTGCGTCCCATTTGACGGTCACCGTCCCCGGAACCGCCGCCTCGTTCATCTGGCTCAACTCCCACGTGCCCCTGCGTCGTCGGGGCCAAACACATCTCCGAACCCTCCGGTGACGATGATCCCCGCCGTGATGGCGACCACGATCCGTGTCCGTGCGCGCATGGTACCCTCCCTGAGGTGCTTGGCGACGTGCTCGTCGGTCGCCGGCCCAGATCGCCGGAGAGCGTCAGCCCGCCGTCAAGCGCTGCAGCGGGGTGAGCGCGAATTCCGACATCACCCCCGCGAGGTGCATGTGTCGGCGGGGGATGCGGGAGCCGCGCCGGCTGGGCATCTTTTACAAATGCCTGGAGTCCGTAGAGAGCCTAACCAGGGACGGACCAAGCCATGACCCTCGTGCTGTACCACCGGACCAGCATGGCCGAAGCCCATGAGATCGCGCGAAAGGGGTTCGACGACCTGGACTGGGACTTCGGCCTATCGGATGCCCGCACCGGAGAGGAGACCGTGGTGACGGGTGTCTGGCTGTCCGACCGGCCGCTCAGCCAGCGCGACGGGATCGACGGCGATGCCCTGCTCCGGATCGAGGTCGACGCGCTGGAGGACGAGCTCGCCCCGTTCGCCCTCGAGGGACTGCTGTGGAACGCGAAGCTGTGGGTGGTTCCGTCGGAGTGGGTGAACGCTCGCGGCACGGTCCGATTCGCCGAGGTCGACCCTCGCTCCTCCGGACTGCATCCGGCGATCGACCTCGACGACGAGACGCCGTCCGGGGAGGACCGCGGGTGAGCGCGGCCACGGTCAGACACGACGACGATCAAGGCCGGTTCGTCATCGAGATCGGCGGCGCGGAGGCGTACATGCGCTATCGGCGCGGCAGTGACGACAGGGTGGACTTCCTGAGCACGTTCGTGCCGCCAGCGCTTAGAGGTCGTGGCCTCGCGGAGCAGATCGTGCGGGCGGGGTTCGCCTGGGCCAAAGCGGAGGGCCTGACGGTGATCCCGCGCTGCTCCTACGTGCAGCGACTGGCCCGGCAGGATCCGGCCCTCGAGACCCTCACCGCCGACTGACAGCAGCCGAGAGCCCGAGGGCCGCAGCTTGGCTTCTGGCACTCTCGTAGCTAGTTTTTGGGGCTCTTATGGCGAACTTCTCCTCGGGCAAGATGCTTCTCATGGCCGGCACGGCCAATCGGCCGCTCGCCGAGGAGATCGCGCGCGAGCTCAGGCAGCCGCTGTGCCGTGTCACGATCCGGCGGTTCGCGGACGGGGAGATCTTCGCCAAGATCGATGAGAACGTCCGCGGACTCGATGTCTTCATCATCCAGCCGACGAACCCGCCGGCGGAGAACATCCTCGAGCTGTTGATCCTCATCGACGCGGCCAAGCGCGCCAGTGCCGCGCGCGTGAACGTGGCGGTGCCGTACTTCGGGTACGCGCGGCAGGACCGCAAGGATCAGCCGCGGGTCGCGATCAGCGCCAAACTGGTGGCCAACCTGATCACGACCGCGGGAGCCGACCGGGTGCTGGGGATCGATTTCCATCAGCACCAGCTGCAGGGGTTCTTCGATATCCCGGTGGACCACCTGTACGCGGCGCCGGTGCTGGTGCAGCACTACCGCAACAAGCAGCTGCACCGGCCGGTGGTGGTCGCCCCCGACGTCGGCGGGGCAAAGATTGCCCGTGGGTTCGCCAAGCGGCTCGACGCGTCGCTCGCGATCATCGACAAGCGGCGCCCATCGGCCAACATCGCCGAGGTGCTGAACGTGGTGGGCGATGTGGCGGACCGTGACTGTCTGTTGGTCGATGACATGATCGACACGGCGGGCACGATGGCCGAGGGTGTGCTCGCCTTGAAGCGGCTGGGCGCACGGGACGTGTACTGTTGCGCCTCACACGCGCTGCTGTCTGGACCGGCCGTAGACCGGCTCGCCGCCTCGGAGGCGACGGAGGTCGCAGTCACGAACACGATCCTGATTCCAGAGGAACGCCGGTTCGACACCCTGAAGGTTCTTTCGGTGGCCCCGCTTCTGGCAAAGGCCATTCGGTTCACCCACAGCGACCAGTCGGTCAGCTCACTCTTCGACTGACCGCGGACGGCATGACACGGACGAGCGAGATATGAAGGAAACAGTCACACTCTCGGCGCAACGCCGACAGGACACGGGGAAAGGCGCGGCTCGCAAGCTCCGCGCCGGTGGTCGGATTCCGGCGGTCATCTATGGACACGGCCGGGAGCCCGAGAGCCTCAGCCTTTCCCATGCGGAGCTGGACAAGGTACTCCACCAGATCGCGGGAGGCTCGACGATCATCGATCTCAACGTCGAGGGGACATCGGTGCAGACCTTGATTCGGGAGGTCCAGCGGCATCCGACACGCAAGGCGGTGCACCACGTGGATTTCTACGAGGTTCACGCCGGCGAGCGCCTCACGCTGGACGTCCCGATCGCGTTGGCCGGCTCCCCTGACGGCGTGCGCAACGGCGGCGGGGTGCTCGAGCAGTTCTTGCGTGAGATCACGATCGAGGTCCTGCCGCGCGACATCCCTGAGCGGGTCGAGGTGGACGTCACGGATCTCAAGATCGCCAACTCGCTGCACGTCTCCGACCTCCAGATCGAGAACGCCAAGATCCTCACGGATCCGAAGACGACCATCTGCACCGTGGTGCCGCCGCGAGTCGAGGCGGAGCCGGTCGCGGCATTCGAGGAAGAGGAGGAGGCCGTCGAGCCGGAGTTGATCCGGAAGTCGCGCGCCGAGGAAGAGGAATCCGAAGAGGAAGAGTCCGAGGAGTAGCCGCTGCGGGCAATCGTCGCCCTTGGCAATCCGGGACCCCAGTATGCGACGACTCGGCACAATGCTGGGTTTCTCCTGGCAGACGTGCTCGCCGAGCAATGGGGGCTGCCGCGGTTTCGCCGCTCGGGGCGCAGCCTGGCAACGCAAGGGACCCGTGGCGACACGTCACTGGTGCTGCTCAAGCCGCAGACCTACATGAACCGGAGCGGCAGCGCGGTCCGAGAATTGCTAACCGGCGTGCCGCTGGATCCCGCGAAGGACCTGTTGGTGTTGGTGGACGACGTCGCCCTCCCGCTCGGCTCGTTCCGGCTGCGGGCGCACGGCTCGGCTGGAGGTCACAACGGGCTGCGCAGCGTGGAGGATGCCCTCGGGTCGGGTGACTACGCCCGCCTGCGGATCGGGATCGGTCCGGTGCCGGCTGATTTCGACGATCAAGCGGACTTCGTGCTCGCTGACTTCGCGCGAGACGAGTTGGCCGCGCTGGCCGACGAGCTGCCCGACTTGGTAGACGCCGTGGACTGCTGGCTGACGGACGGCATCGAACGCGCGATGAACCGATTCAATCGACGAGGATCGACAGAGTGAGTCAATTCGCCTTTCTGCCCACCTCCGCCATCGGCGCGGGGCTCCTCGGGCTCGTGATCGCTTGGGTCATCTACTCGTACGTCACACGGCAATCCGCCGGGAACGACACCATGCGAGGGATCCAGGACATGGTGCATGCTGGGGCCATGGCCTTCCTCCGGCGGGAGTACATGTACCTCGCTCCGTTCCTGGCCATCGTCGCGGTGCTCCTCGGCGTGGTCATCGGCTGGTCCACGGCCCTTGCCTACATCGGGGGCGGCATCTGCTCCGTGCTCGCCGGTTTCTTCGGCATGAAGTCCGCGACACGCGCCAATGCGCGCACCAGCGAGGCAGCGCGGGCGAAGGGGCAGGCCATGGCGCTGCGCATCGCGTTCAACGGGGGCGCGGTCATGGGCCTCTCCGTCGCGAGTTTGGGGCTGCTCGGCGTGGGACTGGTGCTACAGGCGTACCTCGGCTCACCCGACACACGCGAGGCCTGGCAGGCGTTCAGCGAGATCATCACCGGATTCGCCATGGGCGCTTCCTCCATCGCGCTGTTCGCCCGTGTGGGCGGAGGCATCTACACCAAGGCCGCGGACGTCGGCGCCGATCTGGTCGGTAAGGTGGAAGCTGGTATCCCCGAGGACGATCCGCGTAACCCAGCGACGATCGCCGACAACGTGGGTGACAACGTCGGCGACGTTGCCGGCATGGGTGCCGACATCTTCGAGAGCTACGTCGGCGCGGTCATCGCGACCATCGCCATCGCTGCCACGAGCCCCGTGATTGCGAATCAACTCGCCGCCGTCGCGCTCCCGCTGCTATTCATCCTGGCGGGGCTCGTGGCCAGCGTCATCGCGATCGGCCTGTTCCGCGTTCTCGAGAACTTCAGCCCGGCCGGCGCGCTCCGCTGGGCCACCTTCATCGCCGCTGGCCTGTTCCTGGTCGCGGCGTATTTCATTACACGCCAGGTGGACATCGGGCTCACCCTCCCGAACGGCGATGCAAGCCCGCTCGGACCGTTCTGGGCCGTCGTGGTGGGTACCGTCGCCGGCATCGCGATCGGGCTGGCCACCGAGTACTACACGGCGGCGGCACCGATCCGGAAGATCGCCGATGCCTCGCTCACCGGTCCGGCCACGAACATCATCGCGGGCCTCGCGGTCGGCATGCACTCCACCATCATTCCGCTGCTGGTCATCGCGGGCGCCATCTTCGTCGCCTACAGCATGTCCGATCTGTACGGCATCGGGATCGCCGCCGTGGGCATGCTCGCGACGGTCGGGGTCACGATGTCCGTGGACGCGTACGGACCGATCGCCGACAATGCGGGCGGTATCAGCGAGATGAGCGGCCTGGGCCCCGACGTCCGCAAGATCACCGACACCCTGGACGCGCTCGGCAACACGACGGCCGCCATGGGCAAGGGCTTCGCCATCGGGTCCGCCGCCCTCACCGCACTGGCGCTCTTCTCGGCCTACACCAACGCCGTGACGCCTCCCGGCGCCGAGCCCATCACCCTGAACGTGGCCAATCCCAAGGTCGTGATCGGCCTGTTTCTCGGCGGCATCATGCCGTTCTTCATCTCCGCGGCCACCATGACCGCCGTCGGGCGGGCCGCCGAGGGCATGGTCCAGGAGGTACGACGCCAGTTCCGTGAGATCACCGGACTCATGGAAGGCACTGCCAAGCCCGACTCGGCACGCTGCGTCGACATCTCCACCAGAGCCGCGTTGCGCGAGATGGTCGTGCCGGGCGTAGCCGCGGTGGCGGTACCCGTGCTGGTCGGCAAGTTGTTGGGGGTCGAGACGCTCGGCGGTCTCCTGGCCGGTGCCACGCTCACGGGCGTGATGATGGCGCTGTTCATGGCCAACGCCGGCGGTGCTTGGGACAACGCCAAGAAGTACATCGAGAGCGGGGCCCACGGCGGCAAGGGATCCGATCCGCACAAGGCGGCGGTGGTCGGCGATACCGTCGGTGATCCCTTCAAGGACACCAGTGGCCCATCGCTCAACATTCTGATCAAGCTGATGTCGGTCGTGAGCCTCGTGCTCGCGCCGTGGTTCATCGGCTAGGAGGGACGTGGAAGGAGGGAGGAGCGGGCAGGCCTGCTCGCTCCCCCCTCCTCGCTCTACCCCATGCTACGCCTCGGCATCGTCGGTCTGCCCAACGTCGGTAAGTCCACCCTGTTCAACGCCCTCACGCTGTCCAAGGCCGCCCCAGCCGAGAACTACCCCTTCTGTACGGTCGATCCGAATGTGGGCGTGGTCGAGGTTCCCGATCCCCGCCTCGACCGCCTGTTCGACGTCGTCCGCCCGAAGAAGAAGATCCCCGCCGTCGTCGAGTTCGTAGACATCGCCGGCCTCGTCAAGGGAGCGAGCCACGGGGAGGGGCTTGGCAATCAGTTCCTGTCGCACATCCGGGAGGTCGACGCCATCGTCCACGTCATCCGGGCCTTTGACGATCCGGACGTGCTGCACGTGACCGGATCGGTCGATCCGGTGCGCGATCACGACATCATCACCGCCGAGTTGGCCCTCGCCGACCTCACCGTGGTGGAGCGCCGCCTCGAGCGGGCCCGCAAGACCGCGCGGGCAGGGGACAAGGCCGCCGCCGTGGAGGTCGCGACGCTCGAGCGGGTGATGGACGAGCTGAATGCCGGGCGGGGCGCGCGCGAAGCCGGCGAGGACGAGGACACGATCGGCTACCTGCGACGTCTGGGCCTCCTCACCTCGAAGCCGATCCTGTACGCCGCGAACGTCGGGGAGAACGATCTCTCGGCCGGCGGGGGTGAGCGCGTCCAGCAGTTGCGCGACGCGGTACGAGGGCACCACGAAGACGCGCTCGTTGTCCCCTTCTCGGCACGGATCGAGGAGGAACTGACGGACCTCGACCCCGGCGAGCGCCGTGAGTACCTCGACAGTGTTGGCGTAGAGGAGCCCGGCCTCGACCGCCTGATTCACGCCGGTCATCGACTCCTGGGCCTCGAGACCTTCTTCACCGTCGGTGAGAACGAGGTACGCGCCTGGACGATCCCGCAGGGCTCGACGGCCTTCGAGGCCGCCGGAGAGATCCACACAGACTTCCAGCGTGGTTTCATCCGCGCCGAGACGATCGCCGTCGAGGAGTTCATCGCCGCAGGCTCGTACCGCGTGGCGCGGGAACGCGGGCTGGTGCGGTCGGAGGGGCGCGACTACGCCGTGAAGGACGGGGACGTCCTGCTCTTCAGATTCAACGTGTGAGCGTCCGCCCACCCCTTCGTTTTTCGCTCTTTTCGGCTATATTCCGCGCTCCTACAACCTACTCCGCCCTGCACCGAGGGCGGGGTCGTAACGGCCAAAGGATGGTGCCATGACACGAGACTACGAAGTCGTGTACGTCTTCGACTCCACGCTCGAGGAAGCGCAGGTCACCGAGCGACTCGAGCGGTTTCACGCGCTTCTCGCCAGTCCCGAATCGCCCGAGCCCGTGACGGAGACGAGCCACTGGGGCAAGCGGACGCTCGCCTATCTCATCGACGGCAAGGATACCGGCTACTACGTCGTCACCCAGTTCCGGACCGAACCCGAGTTGTTGGGCGAGATGGAGCGCGCGATCAAGCTCGACGAGGGCGTCCTGCGCTACCTCATCGTCCTCAACGAGGGACTGGCGTCCGTCGGCACCGCTCCGAGCACCGAGGAGGAGCGACCCAAGAAGGACGACGATGACGACGAGGGGGACGACGCATGAAGCGCTCACGCAAGACCTGTCCCGTGTGCGAGTCAGGCGTGCGGGTGGTGGACTACAAGGACGAGCGCATGCTCTCGCGGTTCCTGACGGAGCGCGGCAAGATCATCCCCAGCCGGCTTTCGGGCATGTGTGCGCGGCACCAACGGCAGGTGTCACAGGCCATCAAACGCGCGCGACACGTCGCACTGCTGCCGTACATCCGCGGATACAGTCGGTAGATCGTCATGGACCATCCGGCGGAGCCGATACGCCGGACCGGGTGGGGGCGGCTCGCGCTCGGAGCCTTGGGCTTCATGACGCTCGCCCCGCTCTGGGCGGCAGCGGTTCCGCTTGCTGCGCTCCAGCTCGCCTCGATCCGGCGAAGAACGAGCGAGTTGGCTCCCGCCGGCTTGGCGACGGGGATCAGCCTGTGGTGGCTGGTGCAGCCAGGCGAGTTGCCGGATCAGTTCCTCCGGGCCGTCGTGCTGCTGGCGAGCGTGGCGTTCTTGATCCTGACCGTGCGCACGGGCTGGAGCTTCATCCATCGCGCGCTCGCGGGCACGCTGATGGGGTTCGCGGTGGCGTCGCTGCTCCTTCCGGTCTTCGGCTCATCATGGCCGGAGCTGATCTGGTGGGTCGAGTTCCGACAGGGCATCGCGTTCCGCAGCATGATCGGCATACTCGCGACACTCTTCGATACCATTGGGTCGTCGGACGTCTCGGCAGTCGACATCCGTGACCTCGAACGCCGGTTTGCCGACACGGCACGACTCATGGGGCGGTTCTCGCCTGCGATCGTGACGCTACAGGTTCTAGCGGCCCTAGCACTGGCTGCAGCCGTATACCGACGGATCGCCGTACAGCCGATTGGGCAGGTACCGGGCCGATTCCGCGACTTTCGATTCTCGGAGCATCTCGGCTGGGCCGTGGTTGCGGCGCTCATGATCATCGTGATCCCGCGGATCGCCGCGCTCAAGCTCCTGGCGGCAAACGCGTTACTCGTAGCCGGCGTGCTCTACGCCCTGCGGGGGGCCGCCGTCGTAGCCTTTGGCCTGCAGGTGCTCGGTACCGGAGGGATCGTGTTCTGGCTGTTCGCCACCCTGGCAATCGTATTCATGTTGCCCATTGTCGTCGGAGGTGCCATCCTCCTAGGGGTCCTCGACGCGGGCTTGAACCTCAGACGGCGGTGGATCGACGCCGCCAGCAGGTGAGGCGATGGAAGTCATCCTGAGAGACGACGTCCCGAATCTCGGTCGCGTTGGTGAGATCGTGAAGGTGAAGGACGGCTACGCACGCAACTATCTGATTCCCCAGGGTCTGGCCTACGCCGCAACGCCCGGCAACAAGCGCCGGATCGAGTCGGAGGCGAAGCGCCGCAGCATCCGCCTCGCCGAGCAGCAATCGGACGCGGAAGCCACCGCCGCCCAGCTCGCGGGCGTTGCCCTGGCCTTCACGGCAAAGGCCGGCGAGGGCGACAAGCTCTTCGGCTCGATCACTTCCGCCGACATCGCGAAACAGCTCGCGCAGAAGGGCTACACGGTGGACAAGCGGATCATCGAGCTGGCCGAGCCGATCCGGATGATCGGAGACTGGCCGGTCCGCATCCGGCTGCACCCGGACGTGCGCGCCGAGATCATGGTCTCGGTTACCCGAGAAGAGTGACGGCAGGGACGCTCCCCGTGGGCATCGTCTATCTCGACGGGGCGCGCCTGAGGCGAACGCTCCTCGCCGCCGCCGACTGGGTCGATGCCGGCCGCGACGAGCTGAACCGCATCAACGTGTTCCCGGTCCCCGATGGGGACACGGGCACCAATTTCGCGATGACGTTGCGAGCGGCCGCGGAGGGTGTGCGGCCGCTTCACAATGCCGACCTCCCGGCGGTCGCCAAGGCGATGGCCGATTCGTGCGTGCTGGGTGCACGCGGCAACTCGGGGATGCTGCTCTCCCACTTCCTGCTCGGCTTCCGCGAGGCCATCGGGGATCTGCGGGTGGCGCGGGCCCGGGACGTCGCGCGCGCGATGAAGCTCGGTGCCGAGCATCTCTACCGATCGCTGGACGACCCGCGCGAGGGCACGATCCTCACCGTGTCGCGGGATGCGGCCGAGGCCGCCGAGACCGCCGCGGGCAAGACGACGAACATCCGCGAGGTCATGAAGCACACGCTCCATCGGGCCGAGGAGTCGTTGCGGCGGACCCCGGAGCTGCTCGAGGTGCTGCGCGAGGCCGGGGTCGTCGATGCGGGCGCGAAGGCGTTCGTGCGAGTGATCGAAGGCATCGTCCGGCTACTGGAGGGCAACCCGATCATGCCGGCGTCGTTTACCGCCGAGTTCGTCGTGCCGGATGCGGCCGCACTCGCGCAGGTCGATCCCGAGCGTGACTTCCAGTACTGCACCGAAGCACTGGTGCG
>JBDHDN010000019.1:0-17535 GCA_039591485.1 Gemmatimonadota bacterium | reverse complement strand
ACCGTCGTTCTTCATGACGTTCAATCTGCTACTGCTGAACGAGTTCCCCGACGAGGAAGCCGACCGGCGCGGTGGACGGCGCAATCTCATTCTGCTGTTCGGGCGCCGCGCCGCGGCGCTGCTCTACGTGCTCGCGGGCGTCCTCACCCCACTCAGCATCGTGGTCGCGGTAGGCTGGAGGATCCTCCCGCCGGTGGCGTTGGCGGCCGCCCTTCCGTCGCTGTTCTTATTGAAGCCCGTGGGCTGGGCCCTCAAGAGCCCCACCGAGCCCGTGCCGATTCCGGCACTCGGCGCGAACGTGATCTGGAATCTCACGACAAACGCCGTGATGGCCCTCGCGCTCACCGCGACGGTCATCATGATGTAGGTCGCGCGACGAGAGCAACGCTCACCGACGAGAGCGCGACAGGGCGCGGTAGTACTCCTCTACCAACTCACGGTACTCGGGCGGCACTTCCTCCGCGCCCGTCGAGAAATACCGCTCGACCTCGCCTCCGGCGAGCTCGCGGCGCAAGGCGAACTCGAACTCCCGCAGACCGGCGATCACCTCCTGCCGCAGGCGCTCCAGGCCCCGCGGATCGGCGAGGCGCCCGGGCCCTTCGAGCCCACGGATGTCACCCAGAATCCGCTCCAACTGCTCGACGTCGATGCCCTCCTCGGCCAGCTGGCGACTGAGCTCGCTCAGCTCCCCGCGGCGTCTCGACAGCTCGCGTTCGAACTGGCGTGACTCATCCGGAGAGAGCTGGCCGCGTGTGGCGCCGCCGGGGTTGCCGCCGGGCTGCGGCTGTTCTCCCGTCTGTTCCGGCTCGATCGGCGTCTGGGTCTGTTCGTCTGGCGGCGGCGCGCCGCTCGCAGAGCGGATGCGGTCATCCAGAGACTCGAGCGCATTCACGAGCTCGCGTGTCTCCTCCAACGACCTGGCGAGACGGCGGTCACGCGATTCTCCGATGGCACCAAGCGCCTCCCGCACGTCCTCTTCGAGCGCTTCGAGATCGGCAGCGATCTGCTCCTCGAAGTTCCGAGCGTATTCGGGAGAGCGACCCTGCACGACGCCGCGTGAGTAGAGGATCTTGTCGGCGATGCGGTTGTCCCGGACGTCGCGCGCCGCGTCACGGAGCCGAGCGGAGGCATCGGGCTGATCGTCGCGGGCGTCACGCGAGAGCTGCGTCAGCTGCCGCTCGAGGTCGCTCACTTCCGCTGCCATCTCGTCCTTTCGCTCGGTCAGCTGGCGTATCTGCGCGCCGTCCGCCGAGGGATCGCCGCTCAGACGCTCCACGTCGTCCATGACGGCATCCTGCTGCCGGCGCAGCCGCTGAGCGCGGGCCAGCGCGTCCTGAATCTCCCGTGCGAGACCCGCCGCACGATTCTCGTCCAGCATCCGGCGGGCGTCCCGAAGGCGGTCGAGCGCGGCCTGGCCCTGTGCTGCGCCCTCGCCACTCTCGCTCGCGGCCGCGCGGCGCATCGTTTCGGCTGCCTCCCGCAGCTCCCGCGCGGTCTCGCTGAGCTCCGGTCGTGATTGTTCGCGGGATAACCGCTCCAGGCGGCGCGCGGCCTCCTCCGCCTCCTGCGCGAGTCGCCGCTGGGCCTCCCCGCCGCCGCCGCCCGCGCGCTCCTGCTGCGCCCGGGCGCGCATGCGCTCGTTCTCTTGCTGCTGGCGGCGCGCGAGCTCCTCTAACCTCTGCATCAACTCATCGACCTGCTCGTCGGCAGCGCGCCGCGCGCCGCGATCGACGCGCTCGTACTGGTTGCGCAGCTTGTCCAACTCCAGCTCGAAGAGGTCTGCCAGATCGTCCGCGCCAGCGGAGGAACCTCCGGGCTGACCGCCCTGCTGCTGCGAGATCTGCCGGTCGCGGAAGGCGGACTCGGCGCGCTGGAGGTACTGCAGCGCCACTTGTTCCGGTGACATGGCGTCCTGCGGCTGCCGCTCACCGAGCCGTTCTTCCGCTTGCAGCATCGCTTCGGCGGCCTGCGGCAGTGCCTCGGCGATGATGCGGAACGTGGAATCGAGCGCGATCACCCCTCGGCTCTCGATCTGCGCGACCAACGTCTCGACCTCGCCGCGTAACCGGCCCTGCGCGAGGGCGAGGGTGGCAAGACGCTCCCGAACCTCGTCGTCGGCAAGCGCGAGTGAATCCCTCACGAGCTTGAAAGTCGCGGACACGATCTGACGCTGCCGTGCCGACAGCTCACCGACGCTGGCCCCGCCGCCCTCACCCGGCTCGCCTTGCGACTCGGCCTGCTGGAACCGCTGGTCGAACCGGCGGATCTCCAGGAAGTACATGTCGGTGGTGGTACGTTGCGGGCCGGCTACGCGGTTGCCATCGCCCACACGAGCGTAATACGAAACGAAATCACCCGGCTCGAGTGGCAACTCCTCGAGGTAGAACGTGTGGCCGGCGGTCACATCGCTGCGGCGTCCGGCGCCGTCGTAGAGCGCGAGCGTCTGTTCGGCACCACCGTTCACCGCATAGATCAGGTCGACCGATGCCAGCGCGAAGTCATCCTCTGCCCGAACCTCGACGAACACCTCGTCGATCATCGTGACCTGGAGGTCGCGGCCGGGCGCGGTGAACGTCACCGAGGGCGGCATGTCATCCAACACGTCGATGAAGTAGTCCGGGGACGCGGCCACATCCCGGCCGAGCTCGCTTTCGAGCACGACTCGGTAGGTGCCCGGCGTCTCGATCGTGAGCTCGCCAAGCAGCAGGCTGTCGCTGACCGAGGCAAGTGACAGCGTGTCCTGCTCGCTCACGACGAGCGCACCACCCGGCACCGGGATGGTCGGCACGATCGAAAGGAGGACGCGGGACCCCGCCACGGCCGCGATGTCACCGGCATCCGCTTCCCGGCGTGGCTCCAGGCCGGTGTACGCGGGGTAGTGGTATTCGAGGTCGATGCGGTCGACGTATGGAAGGTCGCGTACGCTCGCGCGGTGGATGTTGGATCGTACCCCCCCCGCTTCCACGAGGTACTCGAGGTCCTGGTCCACCGCAAACAGGAGGAACTCATGTGCACCGGTTCCCTCCTCGGCGGTCATCGGCCAGCGCTCCCACTCACCATCATTGACCTGCCGAACGAGGAGCGTCACCGCGTCCGCTCCGAAGTTCCGCAACGTCGCTCGGACGCGGAGGTCCGCACCGCGCGGCAGATCGACGTCGCCGGGCTCGACGTCGATAGCGAATGGGTTCGCCGGTGCGCCGGACCAGGGCGTGAGCAGGAACGGCGCCCCGTGGTACACGAAGCCGGGTTGGAGAAGGATGATCGCTGCGGCCGCCAGGGTCACGCCGGTCAACGCACCCGAGACCCGTGTGAGGCCCCGCTGCTCGACACGGCGCCCGCCATCCACCGTTCCACAACTCTTCACGGCCTGCTCCACGAGTCGCTGAACGAGCTGGGGGGAGAGCTGGGCGGCCTCGAGTGCCGCGTCGGGTCCGTCGAACTCGACCGCCGTTGAGACCTCACCCTGCAGGAGAGGCTCGTGTTCCTCGAGATACAGTGCCACCTGCTCGACCGTCACTCGACGCACCAACGGCCGCATCAGAAACCAGAACGCGGCCACCAGCACGGCGCTCCAGCTCCCTACCCGGAAGACGAGGACAGCGGTCGACGTGAAGCGCAGCTGGTCGAGGACATAGGCCGAGACGAGAAAGACCGCGAGGGCGACCACGGCTGTGATCGCGAGACCCTGGAGGGCGAGCCGCAATCGCCAGCGGCGGCGGACGCGACGGATCACCGTCGCGAGCGTGTCAGCGTGGCCCGGCGGGTGGGTGGCAGCGTCAGCGAACAGCCGATGCATCGCGTGTCTCCACAGTCTGACGTCGGTAACGCCGGCCGGACAGTCGGCCGGCGATGAGGGTCTCGGCGAGCAGGAGCAGTAGGGCCGCCACCATGACATACCACCAGAGGGCCTGTCGACGTTCCTTCTCGGTTGGCGTCAGGGTGGCCGTGAGCCGAGCGAGGCGGGAGCCGTCTGCCTCGCCCGCCGCAATGGCGGCGCTGACGACATCCGGTTCGACGATGCCGAGGTCGGACTCGGACGGAGCCGTGTTCACCGCCACGAGCGTCGCGATGCCCTCAGGCTCGCTGCGAATCCGGTAGAAGCCGTGCTCGTTCAGTGCGAGACGGTAGCCGGACGCATCATCGACGATGAACCGTGTGCCCGAGGGCGCCTCGACGATCAACTCGCCCGGCTCGTCGCCGAACACGGTGCCGGCCCCGCCCCAACTCCGCACGCGGAGGTCGCGTGCGAGGTCGATCATGCCTCCCGCCTCCCGCCATGCAGGCCTCGGCCTGTAGGACGCGGCATAGCGCGCGAGTTGATGCACGAATGGGAGGAACACCGGTTGCAGCGGGAGATCGTTCCAGCGGTTCGCGGCGCCGGCCGTCCACAGCAACACGCGACCGCCCCCGACCACCATTTCCGCCAACGCGGGGACGCCGTCGTCGAACCTGGCGAGCACGACGGCGCTGTCGGGGGGCGTCCAGCGCCGATAGCGGAAGAACCGAGCAGCGGAAAAGTCGGCTCCGCGCGACCCGCTGAAGGGCTCGAAGAGCGGATGCCGATAATCCAAAATGCTCAGGGTTCCGCCCCGGCCGGCGTCTCGGTCCACCGTCGGACCCGCGCGGTCGCCGAGCAGGACCCGCGCATCGGGTGGCCACGCGGCATTCCCGGAGCGCGGACCGAGTACGGCGAGCACACCACCCCCCGCTTCGACGAATGCCCGAAGGCTGCGTCCGACGTCGCCACCCGGAACGGGCGCGTCGTACAGGACGACCACCGCCCGGCCGTCGAAGGCCACCGGCCCAATAGCCGTGGCCGGTGCGAACTCGATCCCGAACGGTGGTGCCGAGCCGATCGACAGTGCCTGCCTGAGGTAGAGCCACTCACCGGCGCGCGCGTCCGGATGATGCAGAATGAGGAGTGGAATGGCAGTGCGCTGCTCGACGGTGAACCCGAACGCGTCGTCGTATGGGAGCGCGTCGCCGTCCACCCGCACGCGCCCGCGCACCGTGCGGTCTGGGACCGTGATGGGCGCAAACACCGTGGACGCGGCGTTGCCTGCCGGTACGGTGATCTGTCGGCTCTCCACGGCCTCGCCCTCGATCTCGAGCGTCACGCCGACTCGCACCGCGGTGTCAGCCGACGCTGCGGTGACCCTGGCCGTCACGACGAGGCGATCGCCCCCCTCGCCAGCTCGGTCGAGTTGCACACCGGTGACGGCGACGTTCGAGGCGTCGGCGTCGGAGAGGTCGACGACGGTCACCGCGGTGCCGTCCGGCATCCGGATCGGTGCATCGGCGGTCCAGCCAACACGCTGGAAGTCCGTGATCAGTACGACCTCCCTGTTGGGGGACTCCGAGACCTCGAGCACATCGTGAGCGAGCTGTAACGCCGGTGCGTACTTGGTCCCGACGGCCAGCGGCCGTATGGCAGCAAGCGCGTTGCGCAGGATCGGGCGGTCACTCGTCGCCGGTGTGACGGCGTCGGCGCGATCGCCGAAGGCGACCAGCGTGGCCCGGTCGATGGCGCGCAATCCATCGATCGTGGTACGGGCGGCGTCCACACCCCGGCTCCACCGATCGCCGTATGCCATGCTGGCGGAGTGATCGAGGAGGATCACGACGTCCCGCCCGTCACCGACGACCGCGGGCCCAAGCGCGGCTCGATCGACGAACGGTCGTGCGAAGGCGGCGACCAGCAGCAGTACGGCGAGCGCGCGGAGCAGGAAGAGGAGCCAGTGCCGCAGGCGCTGCCGGCGTACGGTGCGGTAGGGAACCCGCCTCAGGAACATGAGCGACGGGAAGGGGACGGCGTCCTTGCGCTCGCGGTGCGTGAGGTGGACGTACACCGGTATCGCCACGGCGAGCGCGCCGACCAGAAACAGCGGTGCCAGGAACGCGAAGCTCATCTAGCGGACCCGGCTCAGGCGTTCGCGCCTCGACAAATAAGCGAACAGCGCGTGGTCGAGTGGCTGGGACGTCTCGAACAGACGGTAGTCGACCTGGCTGTGTGTCATGTGCTCGCCCAGGGCCGACAGATGCCGTTGCATCTGCTCGCGATACTCGTCCCGCAGGGTCTCCGGCACGACCGGCATCCGCTCCCCCGTCTCGAGATCCTCGAACGGCGCTGCCTCGTCGAACGGGAACGCAATCTCCGCCGGATCGAGCACGTGAAACACGATCACGTCGTGTCCCCGGGCGCGGAGCCGCGCCACGCTCCGCAGTACCACGTCGGGATCCTCGTACAGGTCGGACAGCAGCAAGAGAATGCTCCGTCGCCTCAGTGCCTCGGTGACACGCAGGAGCGGCGGCTCGAGTGAGCCTGGGCCGTCGGCCTCTGCCCGATCGAGCGTGTGCAGCACGATATCGAGATGCTTCGCCGATGCCGGCACGAAATCGACGATGCGGTCGGTGAGCGTGACGAGTCCGACCCGATCCCGCTGCCGTCGCGAGAAATAGGAGAGGCACGCCGCGAGGAACTTGGCGTAATCGAGCTTGCTGATCGGTCCGCTGCCGTACCGCATCGATCCCGAGGTGTCCAGCAGCACCACGAAGTTCGCGTTCGTGTCCGCTTCGAACTCCTTGACGTAGAACCGGTCGGTGCGGCCGTACACCCGCCAGTCGACCCGACGAATGTCGTCGCCCGGCATGTACGGCCGGTGCTCGGCGAAATCGACGGACAAACCGAAGTAGGGCGAATGGTGGAGGCCGTTGATGAACCCGTCCACCACCGTCCGGGCCAGGAGCTCGAGGTTCGCGATCCTGGCCAACATCACGGGGTCGAGAAATCGTGTGGCCGTCACATGCCGGAGCGCGGCACCGGGACCGCGTCGAGCAGCA
The DNA here is from genome assembly GCA_039591485.1 of Gemmatimonadota bacterium. Classification (GTDB taxonomy): domain Bacteria; phylum Gemmatimonadota; class Gemmatimonadetes; order Gemmatimonadales; family GWC2-71-9; genus JAOTVV01. Next base: position 10,695 of record JBDHDN010000019.1, on the reverse strand, counting down.
GGTCGATCAGGTGGTCAGAGGACACCTGCTCCGATTCCGCGTGGAAGTTCTTGAGGATCCGGTGCCGCAGCACGGGGTGTGCGAGGGCGCGGATGTCGTCGATCGTCGCGTGGTAACGGCCGTGCACGAGGGCTCGGGCCTTCGCACCAAGGATCAGGTACTGCGCAGCACGCACGCTGGCGCCGTAGCTCACCCACTTGCCCACGAACTCCGGTGTACCATCCGCCCCCGGCCGGCTCGTGCGTACCAACCGAACGGCGTAGCGTAGCACCGGATCGGCCACCGGTACCTTTCGCACGAGCCGCTGGAAGGCCACGATGTCGGGCCCTGTAATCGCGTGCTGGAAGACGTGATCCTGAATGGCCGTGGTACTCCGGACGATCTCCAGCTCTTCGTCCTCGGGCGAATAGTCGATCACGATGTTGAACATGAACCGATCGAGCTGCGCTTCGGGCAGGGGATACGTTCCCTCGAGCTCGATGGGATTCTGTGTGGCGAAAACGAAGAACGGCTCGTCCAGCTCGTACGTGCGGCCCTGGACCGTCACGCGATGCTCCTGCATCGCCTCGAGCAGTGCCGCCTGTGTCTTCGGCGGCGTTCGGTTGATCTCGTCCGCGAGGACGATGTTCGCGAAAATGGGCCCGGGCATGAACGTCATACGGCGCTGACCCGTCGCGGGCTCCTCCTGCACGAGATCGGTGCCCGTGATGTCCGACGGCATCAGGTCTGGCGTGAACTGAATGCGGGAGAACTGCAGATCGAGGACCTGGGCCACGGTGCGGATGAGGAGGGTCTTCGCCAGACCCGGCACGCCGATGATCAGGCTGTTACCGCCGGCGAACAACGAAAGCAAGACCTGCTCCACCACATCGTCCTGGCCGACGATGAGCTTGTGCAGCTCGGCGAGGATCCTGTCGCGGCCGGCTGAAAGGCGCTCCGCCAGCTGGATGTCGTCGGTTGCGTCGAGTGATACGGGGGGCGTCGTCATGATGCTCCAATCAGTGGGCCGCTGCGTACACGATGTAGTTGACGCCGAGCTTGTAGGCCTCGTTGGTCAGCTCGATCGGGATGAACCCGCGGTCCGACCACTCCCACGATTCGCCGATGTCGTTGTTGTAGTTCGCGATGAGCAGCAGCCGCTTGTCGGGATCGTCATCCTCATACACGCCGTAGAAGGAGGACGGCATGAAGGAGTACGGATGCACGAACAGCTCGAGGCTCTCGATCTCGAAGAAGGAGTGGAAGATCGGATGGGAGGCCTCCAGTCGGACCAGCTGATTGTCCGGCAGCACCCGTTGCACCTGGTCGCGGAAGTTGAACCAGTCGCGTCCCTGGAAGTCGTCGAAAATGATGAAGCCTCCCTTCAGGAGATAGGCACGCAGCGCAGCTGCCTCCTCGTCGGTCATGGTCCAGTGCCCCGGCTCAGACAGGTAGGCGAGGGGGTACCGCATCAGCTCCGGGTCGTCCAGGGCCAGGATGTTACTTCCCTCGGTGACCACATCCACTACCGTCAGCTCGCTCAGCATGCGGGTGAAGTGCTGCTCGGCCCGGGGGTAGTCGTGGTCCCACTGGTAGTTGATGCCGCCGAAGAAGCCGCCGCCGCCGCCCCACCCCGCCCAGTCGGGTGTGTAGCGGAGCCGCACGAACGTAACCCGGCCATCGTACGGGACGTTGAACGCCTCGAAGTCGACATCCTCCGGCGGCGTGACTCGCCTTCCGAATCCCCGCATCCGCTCCTGTGCTTCGGCAGCAGACGGCAGCGTGCCGCTCACGAGCAGGAGCGCGAGCAGGAAGCGCGCGAGGCGATCAGGGATTGCGTGCATCATGCAGCTCCAGCAGGAGGTCCTGGGCCGCCCCGAAGCCGGGAGCGATCTCCAGCGCTTGCAGGACGGTGCGGCGGGCGGCGTCAGGTTGGCCGGCGCCGCGGAGGGCCCGGGCGAGGCGGTACAGGGCGTCGGCCCGATCGACGGGGCGCAGCGCGAGTACCGCACGCCGCTCCCGGACCGCGAGGTCCCATCGCCCCTCCGCTTCCGCGAGCTCCGCGAGCCGCCGGTGCGGATCGAGCTCCAGCGGGTAGACGTACATGGCACGATCGAGCGCGGTGAGTGCTTCGGCGGGATTGCCCAGCCGTTCCTCGACGTCGGCGAGATCGAGCAGACCCTGGTAGTGGCCGGCGTTGAGCGCCGTCAGCGCCCGCAGCTCCACCGCGGCATCCTCGAGCGCCCCCCGCTCCAGGTGTGCCCGCGCGAGCAACTCGTACGGACTGCTGTGCCCCCCGTACTGCGGGAACAGGGCCTTCGCCCTCTGGAGCGGCACCAGCGCCTCGTCGAGCCGACCGTCGGCAAGCAGTGACCGGCCGAAGGCGAGCTGGACGGCGAAATCGTCCGGTCGATCCCGGGCGAGCCGTCCGAGATCGGAGGTCACATGTCCCCCACCCGCGGATACCGGCCCGGCCGAGCCGAGGGCGGACAGCGGTCCCGCGAATCGGGCCCGCACGTAGTCGTCGAACAGCTCGTCGAAGTCCGCGACGTCCGTGCCCAGGATCTCCAGGAAGACCTGCTCGTTCGTGAAGCCGTCGCGAAAGGCGCGCAGTATGGCCGTGAGCGCCTCCGTGCCGTGCTCCTGCGCGATCAGGTCGCAGACGAGCGATGCCTGGTAATAGGAGAATATCAGTTGCTCCGGGAACGCGGGCCGGAGGAACCCGTTGTTGAGCCGGCTCACCGGGTGGAGCCGTCCGTCGCGGAATGCGCGCAGGAAACCCGGCGAGATGCGGTCGCCCCATCCCGGTCGGGCACGGCGCTCTTCGAACACGGCGAGCCCCTCGGTGAACCAGCGGGGAACCCGGTGCGCGCTGAGTCCCAGATGGAACGTGTGAGCGATCTCATGCCACAGGGTCGCGGCCCAGTGGAACTCACCGGCATCCCGGGCGGACGGCGAGTCCATGGCCACGACCGGGCCGAAACTCACGCCAAGCGCGCCGAGCCCGGCGAGCCCGACCGTGCGGACGGAGAAGTCCTGGTGGTCGGGGAAGATCTCGACCCGGACGGGCGGCTCCGGCCGGTAGCCGTACCGGGCGGCCATGCGGTCGTACGCTTCCTCCGCGACGGTGGAGACATACGGCGCGAGGAGCTCGGCTTCCTTGCCGTCGATCGCGAACACGAAGCGGGGACTGCGCTCGATCCGGTAGGTCTCGAGCGTGTCCAGGAGGTCGAGCGTGTTCATCGCCCACGCGTCGTACCGATTGCCCTCGAAGGCGCGTTCGAGGCTGGCTCTGCCCTCGTCCATCGAGCCGATGCGCAGCCGGTTGATGCCGAGCAGTTGGTGCCCGCTCCACGAGAGGGAATCGAGCGCGACGGCCCGTTCCGCGAAGTCGACGGCCTCTCGATACAGGCGGCGCCGGACGCTCAGCTCGGCGAGCGTCGTGTAGAACGATGCGTATCGTGGATTGACCGCGAACACGGCCTGTCGCGAGCGCGCGAACCCCTCGGTGTCTCCTTCCAGGAAGGCGATCCCCGCCGCGAGCGTGAGCGCGTCCAGCGCGCGCGGGTTCACGGCCAACGCGCGTTCCACGTCGGCCTGCGCTTGCTCGAGGTCTTCCAACTCCACCCAGAGCATGGCACGTAGCACGAGGGCGTCGACCGAGCGAAGGTTCGTCTCGAGCGCGCGGTCCACGAAGTCCATGGCCGCGGGTGACCCTGCAAAGCGTCGCTGCCGGGCGAGTCCGAGCAGGGCTCCCGGGTGACGCGGGTTGCGCTCGAGAACCGCCTCGTACGCCTCGATGGCCTCGGTACCCTCGTACTTCTCCAGAAACAGGTCACCGACCAGGACCCGCGCCTCGAGGTTGTCCGGATCCGCCGCGATGGCTTCATCATACGCGCGAAGCGCATCCCGCGAGTGGCGCCAGTCCCACGCGGCGAGCAGTCGTACCGCCCCGGCGACGGCAGCGAGCTCCTCGGACGAAAGCTGCTCAGCCCGGTTGTAGGTGTCGATGAACGCCTCAAGCTCCTCGCGTGCGCGGTTGGTGCGCCCGGCCTCGAAGTGCCCGCGGGCGAGGTTGTACCGCGCGTCGAGACTGTCGTCGGCTCCCCCCGCGGCGGCCGCACGCTGGAATGCCTCTGTGGCTGCGGCCGCGTCGCCGGTGACGGCGAGCACCTCGCCCAGGACGTTGGCGACCGCCACGGAACCCGGATGACGCTCCTCGTACTGACGGGCTGCCGCAACGGCCTCGTCGTAGCGCCCCACCTCGGCCAGCGTGCGCACCAGCAGGCGAACCTGAAGTGCCTCCTCGCTGCCGCGCAGCTGACGGATGGCCGCGTCGTACTCCCCGACAGCTACCGCTGCGCGGGCCGCGGCGAGGTCTTGCGCTGCTGCCGGCGCGACCGCGGCGGCAAGCCACCCGCTCGCCGCGAGGACTGATCGTCGCAGGAGTTGTCCCGGAGTCACTGCGGCACCTCGTCGCGCTCTCGAATGGCCCGCCCAGTACGAGCCAACGCGAGCAGCAGCCTCTCGAGCTCCGCCTGGTAGGCCTCGGGATCCATGGCATCCTTTCGTCCGCGCAGTGTGGCCACCGCGGTCTCGAGTCGCGCCTGCTCGGCGTACAGGGCGGCGAGCTCGGCGTCGTCGGTGACCGGTCCGGCGTCGGACGTCGATACCTCCGTGAGGAACCACTGGCGCGCCCGTGCTCCGTCGCCCGTCGCCGGATCGGGCTCGTGGACGCCCGCCCCATCGCCGTCATCGTCCAGCAGCGCGTGCTCGGTGAGCAGTCTGTTCTGCTGGTCGTACGCGCGCTCGACCTCCTGCCGGGCGTAGTCGAACGCCTCGAGCAGAGAAACCTGGCCGTCCTTGTCGAGATCGGCTCCCTCGGACGTGAGCGCTTCGATGAAGTAGCCGCCGAAGAGGCTCTCGAGCCGCTCGGTTCCCGAGCGCGTGGCCGTCACGACGATCCGGCGCTCGCCGGACAGGGCGGCGACCCAGCCGCCGCTCGCCGACGAGAGATTGAGGACCACGATCTCCTGTGTAGGAAAGCGGTCGAGCCACGCCGCGAGGTCCGCTGCCTCGAGGTCCGGTCCCGGCAGATTGAGCTTCGGGGTGCCGCCGGTGGTGCTGCCGTGACCCACGAGCACGATGACGAGCCGTCCCGCCGCCTCGATCCGTGCGGCAATGGAGTCGAGGGCCGTGCCGAAGTTCGCCTTCGTCGAGCGGGCGTCGATCCGCGAGTCGCGCGCGGGGTCCTCGGCCAGGTACACGATGCGGTCATCGGCGATACCCAGCGTGTCACGCGCAGCACTCACCAGTGCCGACCCCCAGACCTGGAACCGTTCCCGGTACACGGGCTCACCACCGAGTCCCGCGACGACGATGAGGTACGTTTGGGCAGCGAGCGGCGTGCGGACCAGTGCCACGATCGCCAGTCCGATCAGCATCGAGCGCCTGCTCACGCGAGCCCCCGGGTGCGACGGTAGATCCACTCCGTGCCGATCAGTGACAGGAGGAGCGTGAGGAGGATCGGCATGTCCCACAGGTCCCGTTCCTCCCGTATCGTCGTTCCGCTCTCGGTGAAGCTGACGTCCTCCGCCAGGGCGGCGACGGTCGACGGTGTGTAGTAGCGTCCTCCGGTTTCCTGGGCGATGCGCCGCAGTACCTGAGCCTGCAATTCCGCCGTCCGGAGCTCCGAATCGAGATCGCCGGTCTGCACGAACGCGGCATCCTCGCCCAACGCCTCGCCGCCGCGGGTTGCCTGAGCCCGGAACTCGTAGAGGCCGTCCTGCTCCGCCACCACCGTTGCGCGGTATTCCCCGTCGCGCTCCACGGACCACTCCATGGGCACGGTGCGCTCGCTGCCGTCGGGGGCCACGACACGCGCACTCACATCCGCCCCGTTGAGACGGAGGTACCCCGAGTCGGCGACCTCCGCCGTGACGGTCACGGTGCTGCCGCTCTCGATCCAGTCGGCGTCGGCGGTGAGCGTGACGTGCGCGGGGACGTCCGCAACGAGCCAACGCAGTAGCTGGCGCCAGAAGGTCTCGTGCATGAGATCGTCGACCGCGACGTCGGCGTGCATCTGCCACAGCCAGGTGTCCTGCACGGAAAGCGCGAGTGCCTTGCCACGACCGTAACGCTGGTAGGCGAGTACCGCCACCGGATCGTCCAGCCCGTCACCCTCGCCCTCGAGCAGCGCGCTTGCGGCCGGCTTGAGCTCGGCCAGCCGGTTCACGGAGGTGAGCGGAGGCACGCTGGCCCAGCGCGATTCGGATTCCTCTGGCGTCGGCGCGAGCTGCGTGACCGGGTGCGAGAGGCCGAACGGGGTGGGTCGCACGCGGATCTCGGTGACCGGCACGGCGGGCCCCTCGGAGCGCTCCCGATCGAGCACCACCGGAAGCGCCTCGGCGAGTGGGGTCTCGGCGTACCCGCCTTCTGCGAACGACCGGCGCCCTCCCAGAACCAAAAGGCCGCCGCCCCGACGGCCCACGAACTCCGTGATCATGCTCAACTGGTCGTACGTGAAGAACGACGCCTCGATGCTGCCGAGCACGAGTCCGTCGTAGCGGAACAGCTCCTCGCGAGTGTTCGGGAAGCCCGTGGCGAGGTCGTCCTCTGCGTCCACGTCGATCGCGTAGAACTTCTCTTCCGCGGTGCGCTGCAGCACCACCAAGCGCACGTTGTCGTCCTCGGCCACGGCGCGGCGCAGGAACTTGACCTCGAACCGTGGCTCGCCCTCGAAGTACAGCACCCGTGGCCGTGTATCCTCCACCGACACGAGCCGCTCGATCTCGTTGTTGGCAACCACGGCCTCGCCCTCGCGTGGCTCGATGCGAAAGCGTAGCCGCCTGGGGCCGGCCGCGTCCGCCGTGAACGTGAGCCGCACCGTGGTGACGTCACCGTCGCGGGGCAGGGTGAACTCGCGGGTCGCGAGGATCTGTCCGTCGTCCTCGAGAATCAGATCGGCACGGTCGCCCCCGAATCCGGACTGTCCGACCGCGACGTCCACGGCCACCGAGGATCCTGCAAGGACGCGGCGCGGGGCCGTGACGTGCCGCAGCGCGATGTCGCGCGTAAACCGCTCGGCACCGAGGCCAACCGCGTACACCGGGACGCCGTCGGACTGCAGTTGGAGGATGCTCTGAGCAAGCGAGCCGTCCGCCCCGTTCTCCGCGCCGTCGGTGACCACGACGAGACCGGCCAGCGGCACGCCCGCCAGCTCCCGTCGGGCACCGTCCAACGCGCGCCCGAGGTCGGTCCGGCGACCGGCGAAGGTGAGCTCGGTACTGTCCGCCAGTCGGCGCGCCGTTTCCGAGAAGCGGAAGAAGCGCAGCTTGAACCTGTCGGCGAGTGCGGAGATCAGGGGCGTCTCCGCACTGCCAAACGTCTCTGTCATCACAGCGTGACGCGTGCGGTTATCCGTGTCCGCTACCTGCATGGACCGGGAGTCGTCCAGCAAGATCCCGAGGAAGTTGGCTTGGGGCACGACGGTCGCGACGACCAGCATCGGACGCAGCAGGCAGAACGTGAGGAGGGCAACCGCTGCCGCCCTCAGCGCCGTGAGCACGACCCGATCACGGCCATCGAGCCGACCTCCCGTCCGTCGGTATCGCTGTGCTGCGACAGCCGCCACGAGTGCGGCTCCGGCGACCACGACCAGCGCCGGCACCGGTGGATCGAGCACGAAGCTGCCGCGCTCGAACACCACAGGGCGGTACTTGAACAGGAACTGGAAGATGCTCTCGAGCACAGGCTCTCGACTTCGTGTGGTCGCTGCCTCTCACAGTACAGATCCGACGCGGTCGGGTTCCCACTGTCGCAGAATCGAGACGGCGGAGACGCGAAAGGGCGGCCCGCCGTCGACCGCCCCTCCTGTTCTCCCGTCCACCGTGGTTCTACCCATCCGTCCCTTGCCCGCCCATCCGTCCATCCGCTGGCCCACGCGAACTCCCCGCACCTCGCCGCTTGCGTGCTTGGCTCGTGGACGAGACTCCTCGGGCACGGGAGCTGACTCGCGACTCTATACGAAAGACCCGCCGGGCCGATTTGCCAAGGGGCATCGCCGCTACGACCGCTCGCGCGGCACGACCCGGAAGCGCACGATCCTCGGGACGTCCAGCTCGTCGCGCGTGACCGCCCAGACGGTATCACCCCTGGCAACCGGCACGGGGGACATACGCAGGTCCCGCGGCGCCCGAACCGGCCCAAGATACCGGCCGTCCGGCTCGAACACGTCAAACGCGGGTGGCTCCACGAAGCGTTGCACCGGTCGTCCACTCCGGCCCTCCTCCTCCCGGGCCTCGGCCTCCGTCATCGTGGCCTTGCCGGCCTGCGACAGCAGCACCCAGATCCGGGCGTCCTCGCCGGCGAAGACGGACCGGAAAGGCGGCTTGGTGTCGGGAATCGATGGGCCGTTCCAGCGCCATCCGGGATACTGTCTGCGGAAGTTCTCGGAGATGCGTCTCGTTTGCTCCTCTTTCTCTTCGGCCAGGACCGGCACGGGAGTCCAGGCCCGCTCGATGCGGAGAACATTGTTCGGACCGCGGTACAGATCGATGCGGTAGTCGGTGCTCAGCCCTCCGATCATGTAGCCGTGGGGGCTGAAGGCGAACGTGGCGTTGGGACTGAACGGGACGTCGGTGGAGCTCGACGAGTTCTCGCGCTGCGCCGTCACCTGCGGCTTATCGTAGTCCCAGGTCGGTGCGGGAATGGTGTCGAACAGCCCGCCGTCCGGGCTCCACCGGGCGAATCCGAAACGCCACTCCCACGGGGGCAGTCCCGACTCGAGCAAGATCATCGCGTAACTGTATCCGGCAGTGTCGACGTAGTAGCGGTGGCTCGTGTTCCAGCCCCCTCGGTACGGCCAGCCGCCCATGGGATGGCCATCCGGACCAAAGACGGCAATCCGTGCATTCCCGGGGTCCTTGACCAGCACGCGTCCATCGGGCAGGACGGCGAGTCCGTCCGGGTTCTTGTACTCGCCGGGGCCGCCGCCTTCGCGCCCGACATCGTACAGGTGGGCCCCATCCGGTCCGTATGCGCGCACGACCGGGAGCTGGCGGTCCAGCACGTAGATGGTGCCTGCCGCCGACACCGCGAGCTGGGTGGGGTTGCCCAGGATGTACTCGTCGGCGCCCTCGAGCGAGCCGATCCGCACCTCCGCGACGAGATCGGCGGTGTCGCCCCAGACGCTGCCGGCGAGCGTGCGCACGGTGATCGTGTCGCCGACCGTGTCGATCGCTACCTGCACGCCGGCCTCGTGGCGCCCGTCTCCGGTTCCACCGCAGGCCAGGGCACCAAGCAAGGCCAGGTTGGTGCATGTCACAGTGACTGGTCGCATCATGAGCGGCTCCCGCTCGAGTGTTCGAGAGTTCGTCGATACACGGTATGACGGACGGGAGCGTCCGAAGGTTGCAGCGCGATCCTCGTTGGCCGGACCGGGTGCCCCAGCTCAGCGCATGGCCGCGCTCATCGTCGAGTGCTGCCGGAGGAGCAACTCGATCATCTCCAGGTTGCCGGCAAGCTCGGCCATGAGCATCCGGGGGATTGGCACCCCGGGATACCCATCCGGTGTGAGGGAGGCTCCGGCCGCGAGCAACGCGGCGGTGACAGCCGTGCCACCCCGGTAGGCCTCCGCCAGGAACGCCAGGTCGGTGGGACTAGGCCAGTGCGAAGCGGGACGTGCCATGGGGTCGGCACCGGCGCTCAGGAGCTCGTCGACGATCACCGCGTGCAGTGCCCCGGCTGCAAGGTGCAGCGGCGTGAGGCCTCTGGCGTCCGTGGCGTTCGGATCGGCGCCTCTCGCCAGGAGCAGCGTGGCGGCTTCGGCGTGCCCAAGCGCCGCTGCGAGGTGCAATGGTGTCGCCCCGGTCGAGTCGGTAGCATGCACCAGGTCGGCGTCGCACGACAACAACCGCTCGAGACCGGCCAACTCGCCGCTGCGCACGAGAGTGTGGATGCGCTGACCCGCGGCGGTCGCCGGGACAGCGAGAACGAACACACAGAGCGCTACCGCATTGGACGAGAGCATGGCTACCTCCGAACCGTCTGCGCACCGCAGACTACTTGCGAACTACATGTACAAAATCTATATGTATAATAGCGATCTGTCTACCGATACTGGCGCTCCACCCGGGAGGCGGTGATCCCTCGTACCCACGGCAGGTGGGTCCATGCCACTCTTCTTGCGGCACTCCTCACACCGAATACAGGTGAGTCGCAGGAGACGGGCGGCATCACCGCCGTCCTTCGGGCGACGGTGGATTCCTTGGCACAGGCGTCGAACGCGCCGGGCGTGTCGGTCGGCGTTGTGCTGGCTGACGGGTCGGTTCTCGAGGCCAATGCCGGTATGGCCGACACGACACTCCGCGTGCCCATGGCGCAGGGGACGCTGCTGCTGCAAGGCAGCGTCGGAAAGACGTATGTGGCGGCCGTCGCCATCCAGCTCGTTGCGGAGGGGCTGTTGGACCTCGACGCCCGGGTGGCACGATACCTCGGGGACGCGCCGTGGTACCACCGGCTGCCCAACTCGGCTACGGTCACGGTGCGCCAACTGATGAACCACACGAGCGGCATCGTGCGCTACGAGTTCGATGAACGGTTCATCGCGGATCTGCTCGCCGAGCCCGACCGCGTGTGGCGGCCGGAGGAACAGGTGGCGTACCTGTTCGACACCGAGGCGCCGTTCCAACCCGGGAAGGGCTGGGACTACTCGGA
>JBDHDN010000018.1:0-17782 GCA_039591485.1 Gemmatimonadota bacterium | reverse complement strand
CCTCGAGATTCTCAAACAGCGGTATCTCGCGGGGGCGCGTGAGTAGGCGGACAGGCGGACAGGCGGTCGGGTGGCTGGCTCAACGACGGCGGATGCTGCCAATCCACCCCATTGGCCCAGGCGCGCGATCCTGCCGTGCCGCCGCTCCGTTGCTTGCTGTAGCGCTCCAACTCATCGCCTGCCGGCCCCCGACGCCTGGCACCGGCGTTGGGGTCGTGGCCGCCCCGACACCCGAGGCCGCCCAAGCGGGGATCGCGATCATGGAGGCCGGCGGGAACGCCATCGACGCCGCCGTTGCGATCTCGTTCGCCCTCGCCGTCACCGAACCGGCGATGTCGGGCCTCGGCGGGCAAACCCAGATCCTGCTGTACCCACCGGCCGGCGATCCCCTCGTGATCAACGGCACGTCGTACGCCCCGCTGGCGACGCCCAAGAACGCCGGCGCCGACGACATCGTCGGCCACCGGGCCACGACCGTACCCACCACGGTCCGCACGCTTGCATATGCATGGCGGCAGTACGGCAGCGGTCGGATGGCCTGGGCCGACCTGCTGGAGCCGGCACATCGCTACGCCGAGCGTGGCTTCATCCCGGGACCGTTTCGCAGGGAGATCTGGGCGCGTTTCACGGCGGACCTGGCGGCGAGCCCGTCCGCCGCGGCCATCTTCCTCGATGCGAGCAGAGCGCCGCCGCCGAGCAACCGCGCCTGGCGCCAGCCGGCCCTCGCGTCCACGATCCAGCGCCTTGCCGACGACGGTGCGGACGATTTCTACCGAGGCGCCATCGCACGGGAGATCGCGGCCGACATGGAGGCCAACGGCGGCTGGCTGGAACTCGCCGATCTGGATGGCCTGCCCGAGCCGCCGGTGCTGATGGCCCTCGAAGGCACCTACCGGGACTTCGAGGTGGCGACCATGCCCCCGCCCGGCGGCGGGTGGGTCGTGCTGCAGATGCTCAACCTGCTCGAGCGGTCCGATCGAGCGGCGCTCGACCCGGCGGACTCGGAGCGGATGCTGCGGATCGCAGACGCGCTCCGTTTCGGCCATCGCCAGCGCAGGGACCATCCGGTGCGCGACCTGGTCGACTACGAGGACGAGGTGCGCACCCGCATCGCCAAGGACGCGGCAGGCGAGCGACTCGGGGAAGGCGACGGGCACACCACCCATTTCTCCGTCGTCGATCCCGACGGGCTCGTCGTCGCCGTCACGGCATCGATCAACTACGCGTTCGGCGCCAAGGTGGCCACCCCTTCGCTTGGATTCCTCTACAACGACTACATGCGGGAGTTCGTGCTGGACGATCCCTCGCATCCCTTCGCGCTGCGCGGCGGGGCCATGCCGTACTCGTCGATGAGTCCGACGGTGGTCTCCCGCGAGGGAAGCCCGGTGCTGGCGCTCGGCAGCCCAGGCAGCGCTCGCATCATCTCGGCGGTGGTCCAGGTGAGCGAGCTCTGGATGGATCGCTTCCGCAACGTGGGTGACGCCGTCGCAATGCCGCGCATCCACGTCATCCCCGACAGTGCGCTGTTCCTCGAGTATCCCGCGGCGGCGGACACGGCGGCACTAATGGATGCCGGGTTCGTGCTGCCGCCGCCGCGCCCCGACTGGATGCCCGGCGAGCTGACCGCCTACTTCGGCGGCGTGCACGCCGTCGCGCTCGAGCGGGGACAGTGGGAGGGAGCGGCCGATCCGCGGCGCGACGGGGTGGTGTTGAAAACGCGGGAGCGTTGATCTCGTGAGGATTCTGGTCTCGCTCGTCATCGTCGCCGCGCTCCTCGTGCTCGACTGGCTGGCGCTGAGCGACATCATCCGGCGCGAGCCCAACCTGGCGCTCGAGTACTTCACGGTCGTGCTGAGCGGGCTCGCATACGGCGGTGTGGCGGGCTACTGGGTGCGCCGGTGGAGGCTGCGGCGGGAGGGTGGGAGTACGGAGGAACGGGGGTAGACTGGAGCAGCGGTCGCCCGGACTATCGCCGGGCCAAGATCTACGAAGCCAAGTCGATGCCCGACTCGGCCGCATGCCACTACTCGGCCTTCGTCGAGCTGTGGAAGGACGCGGATCCGGAAGCGCAGGCGATTGTCGACGATGCGCGGCGACGGATTGCCCGGCTGGAATCGCGGTAACAGACTCGTCCGCTGCACACGCCCGCAACATCTGCCCACCCTGCACCGTGCACTCTGCACTCTGCACTCTCGTACCCTTGCACGTTGCACCTCGCACGCGCCATGATTCTGCCGCCATGTTCGTCGGTCACCTCGCCCCCGCCTTCGTCGCCAAGACCATCGACCGCGAGATCCCGCTCTGGGTGCTTGTGTTCGCCGCGCTCCTGCTCGACCTCATCTGGTCCGGCTTCGTGGCTTTGGGCATCGAGCGCATCGCGATCGAGCCCGGCATCACCGCCGCCAATCCGCTCGACCTCCAGTACGTCCCGTTTTCCCACTCGCTCGTCGCCGCCGGGATCTGGTCGCTGGTCGCGGCCATGGGGTACGCCAACTTCGTGCAGTGGGGCCGGGTGCGTGGGCTCGCGCTCGTCGTCGGCGGGACGGTGCTGGCGCACTGGTTCCTCGACCTGCTCGTGCACCGTCCCGATCTACCGCTCATGGGCACCAGCATGAAGGTGGGGCTCGGGCTCTGGGCGTTTGCGATCCCGTCCCTCGTGCTGGAGCTGGGGCTCTTCCTCGGTGCCCTCTGGTGGCTGGTGCGCAGGGGTCGGCTCGAGACGCGACGCCTCAGGATCGGCCTCCCGGTGCTTGCGGCGGTCCTCCTGGTCGTGCAGGTGCTGGCCGGGTTCGGGCCACCGCCACCGAGCGTGACCGTGGTCGCCGTCTCCGGGCTCGCGACGCCGCTCGCCATCACGGCGGCGGTGTACTGGCTGGAGCGCACCGCCGACCTGGACAGGGTCCGCCGCTAAAGCGGCCGGATATCCCAACTTCCCGGTCCACAAGACGGCTCGACGGACCGCCCTGCCACGATTCCTGACATCTACTTGACGGCTCGACGACAGCATGGAGACACCACGAACAAGGGTGTCGCATGCGCTCTGCCTCCATCGTTGCGCTGCTTGCGAGCGCAGCCGTCTGTGCTGCCGCGGCGCTCACAGGACAACCTGGCGGCTTCGTGCCCGGAAGCCGCGTTCGCATGACGGCCCCGGCACTCGAGTTCAGCAGGGCGGTCGGCTCGGTGCTGGCGATCAGGGGTGACACGCTGGTACTCGAGTGCCGGACGAGCGCCTTGCAACCCGGGCGCGGCAGGCGGGCGTGGTCGACGGACACCACGGCGGTGCCGATGACGACCGTTACCCGCCTCGAGGTGAGTGCCGGCCGGCGCTCGAACATCGATAAAGGGGTCCGCAAGGGGCTGCTGATCGGCGGGGCCGTTGGACTCGCTCTTGGCGTGGCCATGGCGGCCGATGACGAAGGCAACGACTTCGTCTGCGACGGGGCGGGGTGCGTCGCCTCGGGGGTGGTGGGTGGCGCAGTGTGGGGCTTGCTCATCGGGCTCGCCATCGGCGCCTTTTCGAGCCGCGACGATTGGCGTCCTGTTCTGGCACAGCCGTCAGGGCCGGTCGCGCTGCTCCCGACCGCGGACGGTCGCCTGGTTCTCTCTGCGGTGATCGAGTTCTGACCACACGGCCGCTGCTGCTGGTCGCGCCGCACTGCCCGGTAGCATCGAAGTGTGGCGCAGTCCTCTCATATCGATATATTCGCTACCGATATGGGCACGACCGTCCTTCCCACCGCCGCGCTCGCGCTGGCGCTGACCGTCAGTATCAGTGCGGATCCTCCTCCGACAGTACCGCTGCCGAGGATCCTGAACCCGGAGGTCACGATCGACGGCCGGCTCGAGGAGCCGGTGTGGTCGCGGGCGGCCGTCCTGAGCGGATTCTTCCAGTATCTCCCGACCGACGACCGTCCCGCGCAGGACTCGACCACGGTGGCAGTATTCTACAGCGAGACCGCGATCTACTTCGGGATCCGGGCCTACCAGGACTCCGCACTGGTCCGTGCGACGCTTGCCGACCGCGACAGGATCGCCGCCGACGACTACGTCGAGATCCTGCTCGACACGTTCAACGACCGGCGGCAGGCCTACCTGTTGGGCGTAAATCCCGTCGGCGTACAGGCCGACGGAACGCTCCGGGACGCCGCACAGCGCAGCGCGAACTACACCACCACGGTGACGGCCGGGGCCTACGCGATCGACCTCAGCCCCGACTTCGTGTACGAGTCGCGGGGACGTCTCGCGCCGGACGGGTACGAGGTCGAGGTGCGCATCCCCTTCAAGACGCTGCGCTATCAGGCGACCTCGCCCCAGGATTGGGGCATCAACGTCATCCGGCACGTCCAGTACTCGGGACACGAGCACACGTGGACCAGGGTATTGCAGACGAACGCCTCGTTCCTGGCGCAAGCCGGCACGCTCACCGGCCTGACCGACCTCAGGCGCGGCATCGTGCTGGACCTCAACCCCGAGATGACGTCGACGGTCACCGGCACGCCGACGGAGGCCGGCTGGGATTACGGCGGCGGTAGCCCGCAGGTGGGTGGCAACGTGCGCTGGGGGATCACCAGCAACCTCACGCTCAACGGGACGGCGAACCCCGATTTCTCGCAGGTGGAGGCGGACGTCGCGCAATTGGTGTACGATCCGCGACAGGCGCTGTTCTTCCCGGAAAAGCGACCGTTCTTCCTCGATGGGATCGAGTACTTCGAGACACCGACGCAACTGATCTACACCCGTCGGCTGGTCGATCCGATCGGCGCAGCGAAGCTCACAGGCAAGATCGCCGGCACCAATGTCGCGTTCCTGTCCGGCGCCGATGCCAGGGCACAGTCGCTCGGCGGGCTCGACCGCCCGTTCTACAATCTCCTCAGAGTGCGGCGCGACCTCGGCGGGCAGAACACGCTCGGGATCGCCTACACGGACCGGGTCGAGGGCGGCAACTTCAACCGCGTCGCCGCCGCAGATGGCCGCGTCGTGTTTTCGGAGAAGTACGCCCTCACGGTGCAGGGAGGTGCCAGCGCAACCCGCGTCGGGGCGGAGACGCGGTGGGGGCCTATGTGGGTGGCCCAGCTCACCCGCGCGGGCCGCAGCTTCGGATTCACCGTGAGCACGCGGGGGTTCCACCCCGATTTCGTCGCGGGCAGCGGCTTCGTCTCCCGCACCGGCATCACCTATGTCGGCCTCTCGCCGCGGTACACGAAGGTCGGCGCACCGGGCGCAGCCGTCGAGAGCTGGACCGGCAACATCCTGCTCGACGGGCGGTGGGATTGGGACCGCTTCTTCGACGGTACGATCCCGAACGATCCGCGGATCCATTTCAACTTCGGGGTGAACCTGCGGGGCGGTTGGCGACTGGGCTCGTCGCTCTTGCTCGAGTCGTTCATGTACCCCGCGGAGCTCTATACCGAATACGCCATCGAGCGATCGACGGCGGGTGCGGTCGACACGATTCCCTTCACTGGGACCCCACGGCTGACCAATCTCGACGTCGCGATCAACTTCCGCACGCCGCGCTTCCAGCACTTCTCCGCGAACGGCTTCGTCATCGTCGGCCGCGACGACAACTTCTTCGAGTGGGCGTCCGCCAACATCGCGATCGGGACGTTCGAGCTGGAGTGGCGTCCGTCCGAGCAGCTGCGGGTCGGCGTGCTGTACAACCATCAGCAGTACCTCCGTCCCAACGACGGGAGCACCGTCGGGCTCAGGCGCGTTCCCCGGCTCAAGCTCGAGTACCAGATCACCCGGGCGATCTTCGTGCGCTTCGTGGGGCAGTATGACGCCGAGACGCGAGACTCGCTCCGGGACAACTCACGCACCGAGGATCCGATCCTGATGCGGAACCCGGCCACGGGCGTCTACGAGCGCACGACCAGACGGGTGCGCAACACCCTGCAGGTGGACTGGCTGTTCTCGTTCCGGCCGACGCCGGGCACGGTCGTGTTCGCGGGCTACGGAAGCACGCTCAGCGAGGAGGGTGCGTTCCGGTTCACGGGCCTCGAGCGGCGCCGGGACGGGTTCTTCGTCAAGCTGAGCTATCTGTTTCGGGTGTAGCACGGCGGGCCGGACCGTACAACGAGCAACGTGCAGCGAGCGGACGCACAGTCTGTCGATCACGCACTGCGCTTGACGACGTGCGGCTCCAGCCCGATTGTCCCCGCATGATTCCCGTCGCATCCATTGCCTGGTCCGAAGCCGGTATTCGTATCCTAGATCAGACCCGTCTGCCCGGGGAAGAGGTGTACCTCGACCTCGCGACCATCGAGGCGGTGGCCGAGGCGATTGTGTCGCTCAGGGTGCGCGGTGCACCGCTGATCGGAGTAACGGCCGCGATGGGGCTCGCCGCTGTCGCTCGGCGTCGTGGTGAGCGCGGCGAGCTCACCCAAGAGTGGATCGCCGAAGCCGCCGATGTGCTCGAACGGACCCGGCCCACCGCGGTGGACCTCAGGTGGGCGCTCGACCGGATGCGCCGCGCGGTCGCCGACGGGTTCAAGGCGGGGATGTCGGCTGCGGAGATCGCACGCGCGCTGCGCGACGAGGCACAGAGGATCTGGGACATCGAGATCGGCATGTGCCGCTCGATCGGCGAGCACGGTGCCCACCTCATCGAGCCCGGCTTTACCGTGCTCACCCACTGCAACACCGGCGCGCTTGCCACGGGCGCACTCGGCACGGCACTGGCGGCGGTGTATGTGGCGCACGAGCAAGGCAAGGGCATCGACGTCGTGGCCACCGAAACCCGCCCGCTCAACCAAGGAGCGAGGCTCACGGCGTGGGAGTTGGGCCGGGCCGGCATCGCCTGCCGCGTGATCGTGGACAGCGCGGCCGCATCGCTCATGGCGGCGGGCGAGATCGACCTCGTCATCACGGGTGCCGATCGCATCGCCGCCAACGGGGATAGTGCCAACAAGATCGGCACCTACGCACTGGCCGTGCTTGCGCGCACGCACGGGATCCCGTTCTACATCGCCGCCCCGCGCAGCACGTTCGACTTCGGCCTCGATACCGGTGCGGCGATCCCGATCGAGCAGCGCGCGGCGGAGGAGCTGCCGACGGCACCGGGAGTGCAAGTCTACAATCCGGCGTTCGACGTGACTCCCGCGGAGCTGATCAGTGGCGTCGTCACGGATGACGGCGTACTGCGACCACCGCTCGAGGAGGCGATCCGGGCGTACGCCGCGGGGTAGTGCAAGCAAAGGAGGGGGTATGCGCGGTGCATGGACGAGTCGGCCGAGGACTCGGGCCGTAGGCGGCCTCGCTGCTGCTCTGGCCATCGGGTGCTCGGGTGAAGATCGCGGGGACTCCGGGTGGACCGGCACGCTGTCCGACAGTGCGGGCATCACCGTGGTCTGGAATCCCGAGACGGGGCTCTGGCCTGCAGGGGCCGAGTGGCGTGTCGAGGAGGATCTCGTCATCGGCGCGGTCGACGGTGATCCGGACTACCTCTTCGGCGCGATTGCCGGAGTGTGCGTGAGTTCCGCCGGCGATATCGTCGTGGTGGATCGCCAGGTCGGCTCGGTCCGCGTGTTCGACAGCGGCGGACATCTGGAGAGGACGTTCGCCGGATTGGGAGCCGGGCCAGGAGAACTTGGCAGCACGCTGGCGGGTTGCTTCGTCGGTCCTGGTGACACGATTGCGATTCCGGATCTCCAGCTCTACCGCGTCAGCCGCTTCCTGATCGACGGCACGGTGGTCGGGGCCGTGCCGTTCGACATCAGCGCTGGAATCCCACTCCGCTGGGCCATGCGCCGAGACGGTCGACTCCTGGCCCAATTGCGGTTCGGACTGCTGGATCCGTCACGACTCGGCGAGGCGGATGTGCTGGTGGCGGAGAGCCCGGCGGGCACCCTCAGTGACACCGCCATGCAGCTGCCCGTACACGAGGCCATCAGGCTGACGGACACCGGTGCACGATACACGCTGCTCGCTCCGCAGCCCGTCTGGACGCGCTCCGGCGATGGAGGCGTCTGGGTGTACGCTGGTGGCGCGTATCGGCTCATACGCTTCGATGCTGCGGGCTCGCCGACGACGATCGTGTCGCGCGCCATCGAACCGCACGCGGTCGGCGAGCGCGACCGCGCGCTGATCGCGCTGGCGATCGAGCAGACGTTTCCCGCGCCCCTCATCAGCAATGTCCTGGGCGGTGTCAACGTCGCGCCGACGCTGCCGTTCGTGTCTGCGCTTGCGGCCGGCCCCGAGGGTACGCTCTGGGCTCAGCGCGTGCGCCCGCCTGCGTCCATCGCAGCCGAGGGAGGGGACTCGCTCGACATCGGGCCCACCGACCCGGAGCTCTTCCTGGCGGACGTGACGCTTCGTCTCGGCTCGCCGGAGTGGGACGTGTTCGATGCGGAGGGGCGGTACCTCGGCGTGGTGACGTTCCCGGAACGCTTTGACGCGGGGCGGTTCCGTGGCGACGCGGTCTACGGAATGTGGCGCGACACGCTGGGGGTCGAGTACGTGAAACGGCTGCGGCTCGTGCGGACGGCAACCCGGTAGACCCTCACGACGAGCGGGTCATGGTGGCGGGGTGGCCCAGCGGGCCGCCCCGCGCACTGTCAGCGGCGTGACGCGGCCGCCAGGTACTGTGAGAGATCTGCAATCTCCGCTGGCTGGAGCATCGGCCAGGGTGCATCGGGCGTGACGGCGCCCGCGACGGTCCCGTGGTTCCACATCGAGGCGATCACTGCCGCAGGGCTATGGAGGTGACGCACCGTAGACAAGTCGGGCGCCCCGTTTCCGCCTTTGCCGTCGACGGAGTGGCATCCGGTGCACCCCTTTGCCCGGAGCAGGTTGGCGCCTTGCCGTGAGTTGCCCGGCTCAGCGAAATAGCGGACGGAGTACAGGTATGCAACGATGTCGGCCATCTCCCGAGGTTCCAGCCTTGGTGGTGTGAGTCCCCGCGCCCGCATCGATGCCATCATGTCCGGCGCCTTGTTCCACATCGCGGCGGCGAAGGCGAGCATGCTCGACGAGACTCCCCGTTGCGCCAAATCCGGCGCCCGCCGCCCTCCACCTCCCTGGACGGAGTGGCACTCCAAACACCCCTTCTGGGAGAACAGCCGGGCACCATTGCCTGCCAGGCCCGGCAGGACGTGCACGGGCTCAGCGGATACCAGGTCTTCGTCGGCCTCGAGGAACGCGATCAAGTCAGTCAATTCGGCGGCGCTGAAACGGGGTCGCGTGATACCCCGCTCCGCCATCATCTCGCTCATCCGCGGCCCATGGTTCCACATCGCTGCGGCGACTTGGATCGGGGCGACTGAACGGCTCATGACGCCGAGATCGGGGCCGATCACTCCGCCGACGCCCCGAACCTGGTGGCACGTGACGCATCGCTTCACGGCGAAGAGTTCCTGGCCGTGCTCCGTGTCCCCCGCCGGATCGAAGAAGTTGAGCGAGTGGAGGAAGGCGATCAGATCGGCGGACTCTTGTGCGGAGAGCGTCGGATGCTCGAGTCCGAGCTGATCCATCCGCTCGACCATTGCCGGGAGGTGGTTCCACATCGCGGCCGCGAGGTCGTAAAAGGTGCGCAGGCGAGGCGTTCCCGCGAGGTCGGGTGCCTCCGTGCCACCGAGGCCTCGAATGGCATGGCATCGGCTGCAGCCCTTGCTGCCGAAGACGAGTGAGCCCGCGAGCGCGTTCTGAGCCGGCACGGTGTTCTCCTGAGCGCGCATCGCGTCGGACGGCAACGGTGCGAACAGGAGCGCGCAGACGGTACTGATGATCGACCAGCGTGTGGCGGTCGTCGGAAAGGGGTCTTCGACTCTCATGGTGCGGTCCTCCCGTCGCCGAGTGGCCGCGGGCCAACACGGCGGACGTGCCGAGTTCTCCCTGCGATCCCTTCAGTTTCCCCCGTTTCCTGCTGGTTGCGAGGTGGCCAGGTAGCGGAGGTAGGTCGCGAGATCCCGCATTTCGTCGTCTTCGAACCGGGGCCAGTCCGCGTCGGTCACCTGTATCTGGTCGTACATCGCTGGCGCATGGTTCCACATTGCCGTGGCGAGGGAGAGAGGGGTCAACACCACGTCGGAGTGCGCGAGGTCGGGACCGACCGCGGTGCCGTCGGCGGACTGATGACAGGTCGCGCACCCCTTGTCGGCGTAGAGACGCTCACCGACGGCCGCGTCGCCGCCCGTCTCGTAGAACCGGAGATAGTAGAGGAAGGCAATGACGTCGGCCATCTCGCTGCCGCGGAACTCGGGGAACCGGATGTTCCGGGCCGCCATTGCGGCCGCCATGGTCGAGGAGTGGTTCCAGAGCTGGCCCGCGATCTCCGACACCCGTAGCTGCTCGGTCGCGGTGCGGAGATCCGGTCCCCACCTGCTCCCGCGACCATCGTCGCCGTGACACTGCACGCAGCGTCGCTCCGCAAACAGGCGACCGCCGTTGGTCGGATCTGGTGGCAGGAGAAACGTCACCCGCCGGTCGCGCGCACTCGAGTTGGCCCGGATATACGCCTGGATATCGGCGATCTCACGGCCGAGGAACATCAAGGCCCGACCCTGTTGCTGGGTCTGGCGTTGCCGCATGAGGGGCCCGTGGTTCCACAGCCCCTCGGCGAGCATGATGGGGGCGATGTACTGCGCATACGAATCGAGCGCCGGGGCGCTGGTTCCGCCGCTGCCGCCCACGGCATGGCACTCGACGCAGCGTTTCTCAGCAAACCAGCGGCGACCGAGTGCCGAATCGCCAGGTTCGTCGAACAGCTTGACGTAATAGATGTAGCTGATGATGTCCGCGAGCTCGTCCTGGGAGAATGTGGGCCAGGGGAAGCCACGCTCCCGCACCGTCTCGATCATGCGCGGCGTGTGATTCCAGAACATACCGGCAAGCTGCTGCAGACTCCGTCCGCCGCCGACCATTGCGAAGTCGGGGCCAAGATTGCCCCCGTTGCCCCAGACGGCGTGGCAGCGCACGCAACGCCCTTGCACGACGATACGGCGCCCGTCGATCGGGTTACCGGGAATGGTCGGGTAGGTCTGGGCACCGGCGCCGTGCATGGCCAATCCCTGGAGACTGCAGCAGATCGCTGCTCGGGCGAGCCAGCGGAACCGTGTCATTGCTGGGCTCCTCCTGCGGGAGCTGGTGCGTTGGGCAGATACTGCGCGACGCGCTCCGAGACCTCGCGAACGGACATCTCGCGGCCTTCCTTGAGTTCCCAGATGGATACGATCGGGATGAATTTCGTGGCGATCATGTAGAGCAGCGTGAAGCCTGCCAGCGCACCGAGCATGATGGAGATCTCGACCCACGACGGCAGGTAGTAGCCGACCGACTCCAACTCCCAGCGCGGGTTGACCGACGTGGGGACGACGATGTTGTACCGCTCCAGCCACATCCCGATCATCACGGCGATGCCGGCGACGAGCGTCCCGCGCGGCGTCCGCGTCCCGGCCCTGGCCATCAGCACGAACGGAATAAGGAAGCAACCGGCGACCATCGTCCAGAAGGGGACGGCGAACGGACCGGTCACTTTTGCCCAGAACGTCCGCATCTCCGCCGGCTCACCGCCGTAGAAGGCCGTGAGATACTCGGCGAACGTGAAGTAGAACCACAGCAGACTGAAGAGCAGGAGCATCCTCCCGAGATAGTCGAAGTGGATGTCCTTGAAGTACTGCTCGAGTCCGAAGGCCCGGCGGAGGACGACCATGGCCACGAGGATCGCCGCAATACCCGAGTAGATCGCCCCCATCACGAAGTACGGGCCGAAGATCGTGCTGTGCCACATCGGCCGCAGCGTCATGGCGAAGATCCAGCCGATGATCGTGTGAACCGAGACGGCGATCGGGATGACCGCAATCGACAGGATGCCGATGACCCGCTCGAGCCGTTCGCGCTGCTCCGGCGTGTCGCGGTACCCGGCGGCCAGGATCCGGTAGAGCCACGGTGCCTTGATGCCCGAGTCACGGATCAGCGCCAGGTCGGGGAGCATGGGCACGTACAGGTAGATGGTGCAGGCGGTGAAGTACGTCCCGATGCTGATCACGTCCCACAGCAGGGGCGAGAGGAGTTGCGCGTGGAAGATCACGTTGAAGACGCGATCGGGGCGCCCGAGATCGATGATGGGCTGAATCGCACCGAACCCGATCACGAGCACGGTGATGAGCTCGGCGGATCTGGTGATCGAACGGCGCCACTCGGCCTTGCTCACCCGCAGAATGGCGGAGATCAGGGTCCCTGCGTGGCTGATGCCGATGAAGAACACGAAGCAGATGATGTAGATGCCCCAGTACTCCGGCCGGTTGAGGCCGGTCCGGCCGAGGCCATGGCGCACTTGGATGTAGTAGGCGAAGAACCCCCAGAGCACCACGAGTACCAGCAGGGCCGCCATGAGGTAATAGGTCCGGGACGTGTCGACGAGCGGCCGCAACAGGACCTGTTCGTCGGGTGACAGCCGGGCGAGCTTTTCGCGAACCTCGGGTCGCATGTCACTCCCTCGGTCGCAGGTAGTAGACTTTGGGCTGGGTGCCCAGGTCTTCCATCAGCCGCATCGCACGGGACTCCTCCTTGAGCTCGGCCACCCGGTGCGTCGGATTGTCGAGGTCACCGAAGATGATTGCCTTCGTCGGGCAGGCTTCGGCGCACGCGGGCTGGTAGTCCTCCTCACGGAGCTCGCGCCCGTCGACGCGAGCCTGCTCCCGGGCCCGCTGCAGCCGGTGATGACAGAAGGTGCACTTCTCGATCACGCCGTCGGGCCGCACTGACACATCGGGGTTGAGATGCCGCCGCTCCGACTCCGACCACTCCGGCTCATACCAGTTGAAGTACTTCACCGTGTAGGGGCACGCGTTGGCGCAGTAGCGGCAGCCGATGCAGCGTGGGTAGATCTGCCCGACGATGCCCTCGTCGTCGATATCCGTGGCGCGCACAGGACAGACCTTGATGCACGGTGGGTTGTCGCAGTGCATGCAGGGCCGCGGGTAGAAGTGCATCGTGTTGTCGGGGAACTCGCCCTCGACTTCGGCCAGCACCTTCATCCAACTCATGGCCCGTCCCCCGTCCGCCTCGGACGGCGCGACGGTCGCGAGATTGTTCTCGGACTTACAGGCCACCTCGCAGGCCGCGCAGCCGGTGCAGTGGGCGAGATCGATCACCATCCCCCATCGGGTCATCGGCGCACCTTGCCTAGGCCGGTTCGAGCCGGACGAATGTGGTGGACCAGGACGGCACGCCGGTCAGCGGCTCCGACTGGCCGTCGAGCAGGGTGTACGGGTTCGCGAGCTCCCCGTCGGGGTGCCGCAGACCGTACGGGGCGGCGACCGTCTCGTGGGCGATGCCGTGGGAGATCTTGAGTCGCGCGCGGTACCGCCCACGGGCAGAGACGACCCACACGGACTGACCGTCGCCAAGGTGGGCGTGGCTGGCCGTTTCGGGTGCCACTTCGACCCACGGGACCCAGTGCACGTCGGGAAACAGGCCGGGCTGCTCCGCCATCCACGGCTGCAGACCGATGGTGCCCGACGCGAGGGTGGAGACCCGGTACGGAATGAGCTGCAGAGGATGCTCATCGTCGCCGTGGGTCTCACTCATCCCGACGGCCAGGTAGGGCTGGCGGGTCGCATCGATGGCGCTCAGCGCCGGCGTGAGCAGCTCGATCCGTCGGCTCGGCGTGTGCGCAATCCGGGCCGGGTCGGTGTCGTCATAGAACAGGTCCGTCCACCCACCACGAGCGACAAGGTCGTTCCAGAACGCGCGGAAATCGGCGTGCTCCGGCAGCCACCAGCCCCGTTCCTGCATAGCCAGATGGTGTGCTCGCTCGAAGGCATCGCCGAGCAACGTGCCCCGTTGGGCGCGGAACAACCCTTCCGCTCGGGCCTCTAGGAGCGCCTCCATGTCGTCGTAGGGGAGGCTGGCGGCCACGATCCCGCCAAGGCGGGAGCTCAGAGCCAGCAACACGTCGCCAGTCGAGCGGGTGGTCGAGGGTCCCTCGACCATCGGCCGAGCGACGGCCCACACGGGGTGGGGATACGACGGGGGGGCCGGGGCGTCTTGCCAGCGCTCGTACGGCAACAGGTCAGGAATGACGAGGTCCGCGTGGGCGGTCGTCTCATCGAGGAACGGAGAGAAGCTCACCACGAACGGGATGCGCTCGAGTGCGCGCTGCCACGTGTCGGGTTGCTCCGCGGAGGCCAGCGGGTTCGCGTAGTACAGGAGCAGGGTGTCGATGGGAGGTGCGTCGGCATCGGCGACAGTCTGCGCAAACCGGCCAGCGGCGCCGCCCTCGCCCAGCGGCGGGCTCGGCGTGAGCACGGCACCCGCGGCCAGGCCCGCCCGGGTGGTCCCTTCGGGCTCGATCGTGGGGAGGCTTGCAAGGGGAGGGTCGTCCCCGAACAGTATTCCACCCGGGCGGTTGATCCGGCCCATCAAGACGTTGAGGCTGTGCACGGCCAGGCCCGCCAGCAGGCCGTCCGGTGCGTGCAGCACGTCGGTGCCGAGAACGGCCAGCGGTGCCTCACTCTCGGCAAGCCTACGCGCGAGCGCTGTCACCCGGGCCACCGGCACGCCGGTCGCCGCCGATACGTCCTCCGTCCGGTAGTTGCGCAGGATCCGCGACCGATATCCGGGTTGCACCTGCCCGCTGCCGTCCGGACCGTCTTCGAAGCCTGCGACGTGGGTCGCAACGAAGTCGGCGTCGTACAGCTCGTCCCGGATGAGGACGTAGGCGATTCCCAATGCCAGGGCGGCGTGGGTGCCCGGTCGAATCCCGACCCACTCGTGTGCGCGCGCTGCGGTACGGGAGAAGCGCGTGTCCACCTGTACGAAGCGGGCTTGGGCGTTGCGGCCTCGCTCGCGATGCGCATACGCGGCGAACGCCTGGAGCGGCGACCACCAGGCTTCGAAGAGCGGTGCACCGAACGAGAGAATGAAGTCGGCCCGCTCCAGGTCATATCCGGGAGGCCGGCGGATGCCGTGCATGGCCTCGATCACCGCGGACGCGCCGTCGTCGTAGGCGTCGTGAATGAGGTTGGCTGAGCCGGATGCGGCCAGGAACTGGCGCCACATGTCCTCCATCGTGCCGGCCGAGTATCCGACGAGCGCGGCCAGTTGCTGCGGGCGTCCTTCCGTGCGCAGGACTGCGAGTCGCGCAGCCAGTTGGGTCACGGCCTCATCGAGGGATACTTCGCGCCATGCGCCCGAGCCTCGCGCGCCGTCTCTGACGAGTGGAGCACGCAGCCGATCGGGGTGGTAGAGGACCTGCACCCCCGCAATGCCGCGTGGGCAGATACCGCCCTGGTTGACGGGGTGGAGGGGGCTGCCCCCGATACCCACCAGATTGCCGTCAACGACACGGCCGCGAATGCCGCACCGGCTGGGACAGATGAGGCAGGCGGAGTTGATGCGCTCTTCGAGGCCGGGGCTCCAGCCGGGATCGCTGAAGTCGTGATCGGCGAACACGGCGCGAGCGCTCCAGCTCAGCCCGACCGTCGAGGCGGCGGCACCCATGGTCCAGAGAAACTCGCGTCGGCTCGGTCTCATGACGGCTTCATCCCTGTCACCGATGGCAGGCGGTGCACTCCAGTGACGCCTGCTGCTCCCGATGGCAGTCCATGCAGAAGTCCATGTCTATCCGCACCAGCGCCCGACGGGGTGGCTGTTCCGTGTCCGCGATGCCGCCGTGGCATTCCTGACACGGCAACTCGGCGACGGCGACATGCCGTCGGTGGGTGTAGAACACGTGGTCCGGCATGCGGAAAAGCTTGTTGAACCGCAGCGGCTCGCCTGCTTCGAGGAGTGCCGTCACACGGGCGGCCTCCTCCGAGGTGCCCTGCGTGGTCGTGTGGCACATCGCGCAGGTGGTGTGGTCGGGCAGTCCGGCGTGGGCACCGGAGCCGACATACGCATGGCAGAACGCGCAGTCCAATCCAAGATCCCCGGTGTGCTTCTTGTGATTGAACTGCACGGGCTGCGGGATCGGCGATCCGTTCCAGGCGATGGCCAGCGCCGGGACGCCGACCGCGATGAGCACCACGCCGGCGGCTGCAACGAGCAGCACGCGCCGGCGTGCGCCTCCCCGTGCCGCCGGCCCAGAGCCGGGGTGCGGCCCCGGCGAGCCCCCGCGTGGCACTCGCCGGCCTACTGCTTGCCGAGTTCGCGGATGTAGCCGACGAGACCCGTGATGGTCTCCTCAGAGAGCTGTTTGCCGTACGCCGGCATGGTTCCCTTGCCAGCCGTGATCACGTCGGCAATCTGTTCGTCCGTCCGTCCTTCCTGGTACTCGGCCGACGTGAAGTCCGTCGGCTTTGGGTCCATCGCCGCAGCCGCCGCGCCGTCCCCGGCGCCGGTCTTGCCATGGCACATCGCGCACTTCCCGGCATAGACCTGTGCGGCGTCATCCTGGATCGCGCCGGTCGCCGGCACGACCATCACGACTGCAACGCACAGTACCATCGCAAACGCTCCGACCATCCGCATGCAACACCCCCGATGCTAGTTGGCGTTTCAGTAGCCCGATTCAACCTGTACTCAGGTAGCGTCCGTTCACGTTCATGCCTTCCCGCAAGGACCCCATGGACTGCCTATACTCCACGAGGATTCTGAGGCCGGCGTTCTCGGCGCGGAGGCGGGTGATCTCGCCGCGCGCTCGACACTCCGGACACGCGCCCGCGTCATACGGGCAGCAGGTGCAGCGATCGAACAGTTCCCGCAGCAATGCGTCGCCGTCACTCATGATTTCTCCGCTCCCGGAGGCAGGCCCGACTGGCGGTAGGTGCTCCATGACGATCTCCGAACCCCCGTCTCGCCGTCCGGTACCTCATCTCGACCGTGTCCAGCCGCGAACTCCATGGGCGATGATGGGCACAGCCCATGCCACCTGCTGCTTGGCCGCTAAGTCATTGCGCTAATTTGCTTTTGCTACTATGCACAGGAATGGGTCTCGGATTTCACTCGGCGAAATCCCCCGATTCAAATGGGGCATTTGCCCCGATTCTGTTGACAGAATGCCGTCCGAAGTGCAGGAATTGAGGGAATTGCGGCATAATTGCTCGGGTACCGATCTTGCGATCCTCGGACGTCGGCAAATCCCCCACAGCCGGCTCTGGTGCCGCGGTGACTGCGCCCCGCGGCCCGCATTGGCGACAAGCGAGCGAGGATCGATTGGGCACTCGCGGCAAGGTTCTGGTGGTCGATGACGACGGACTCGTCCTGGCGAGCGTGGCTGCGGCGCTCGAGGCTGCGGGTTTCGACGTGTGCGCAACCGAATCCGGCACGGAGGCACTTGCCCTTGCAGAGCAGCACGGCCCCGACGCGGTGGTCACCGATTTCAGGATGCCCGGGATGGACGGACTCGCGCTACTCGAGCACCTGGCTCGCCAACCGCGTGCGATGCCACGGACCGCGATCGTCTACAGCGCGGTGCGCCCGACCGGCAATCCCGGTGCGCAGTGGGTGCCCAAGGCGTCCGGCCACCTGGCCCTGATCGATGCACTCACGCGAGCGGAGCAGGCGGCGGAGCACGACGACGGACCCGGGCGATAGCTCAGGACCGGTCCTCCCTCGAGCCGGCGGGCTGCGTCGGCGCATCCTCGCCTGGTTCCTCGTTCTCTCGTTGGTCCCACTGTTTCTCTCCAACACCATCGGCTATCAGGTGACCCGCCGCATCATCGAGCGGCAGGCGCGAAGTTTTCTGCAAGCCTTTGCCGAGATCGAAGCGCGGCACGTTGCCACTGAGGTGGAACGACACCAGCAGAGTCTGGATGCCGTGGTGGAGGGAAACACGGCATTGTCCGGCAGCCTCGCGGTCTTGGGAGAGCGGAGACAGGAGGGCACGGACGCCCGTACCGTC